>DASXWZ010000001.1:0-6984 GCA_036503375.1 Rhodanobacteraceae bacterium
CGACATCACGTTGAGCGAAAGGCCGAAGCGGTCCATGAAGAAAAATGTCGCGACCAGCGAGACCGGCAGAGACAGCGAAACGATGAAGGTGCTGCGCGCGTGGCGCAGGAAGAAGAAGATCACCAGGATCGCCAGCACGCCGCCGATCAGCGCGTCGTTGCGCACCTCCGAAAGGGCGTCGCGGATGAAGGTGGATTGATCTTCCAGAACGGTGAGCTTCGCGCCCGCGGGCAGGCTGTCGCCCAATTTGTCGAGCTCCGCGTGCACCGCCTGCGCGACGCTGACGGTATTGGCATCGCCCTGCTTGTACACCGCAAGCTCGATCGCCTCGCGGCCGTCCACGCGGATCACGCCATCGCGTTCCTTGTAACCCTGATAAACCTGCGCGATGTCCTTCAGCCGGATCGGCACGCCGTCCGCGTCCACCTTGATCAGCGTGTCGCGCATCTGCTGCAGATTGGTGAACTGGTTGAGCGTGCGCACCAGATAGCGTTGCGAACCCTGGTCGATGCTGCCGCCGGAGATGTTGACGTTCTCGTTCTTCAGCCGCGTGATGACGGCGTTGATGTCGATGCCGAGTTGGGCCAGCTTGTGCTGATCGACCGCGACCTCGATCTCGTCTTCCAGGCCGCCGCCGACCTTCACCGCCGCGACACCCGCGACCGGTTCCAAACGCTTCTGCAATTCGTTGTCGGCGAAACGGCGCAGGCGCTTCAAGGCCGCAGGATCTGCGTCATTCGCTTGCGTCGAAGTCAAACCCACGCGCACGATCGGGTCCGTGGATGGATTGAAGCGCAGCAGCAGCGGCTTCTTGGCGTCCAGCGGCAGTTGCAGCGTGTCGAGCTTGTCGCGCACGTCCAACGCGGCCATGTCCATGTCCGTGCCCCAGGCGAACTCCAGGATCACGTCGGACTCGCCGGTGCGCGAAATCGAGTGCACGCGCTTGACATTTTTCACCACGCCGAGCGCTTCTTCCACCGGCTCGGTGACCAGGTTCTCGATCTCCGCAGGCGCCGCACCTTCGTAGTCGGTGCGCACGGTCAGCGTGGGATAGGACAGGTCCGGCAGCAGGTTCACCTTCAGATCGGACAGGCCGATCAGGCCGAACAGCACGAAGGTGAGCGTCACCATGCCGATGGTGACGCGTCGGCGCGTAGCCAGCTCGGGAAGAGACATGGCCTACTCCGCAGCCGAAGCTGTCGTATCCGAATTCGTCGCGCTCGGCGCGAGCACCTGCACCTCGCTGCCGTCGCGCACCGCGTCTCTTCCGAGGGTGATCACGCGCTCGCCGGCCTTCAGGCCGCCGCGGATTTCAACGCGGTCGCCCTCGACGTAACCGACCTTCACCACGCGCCGCTTGGCGACGAGCTCCGGTTGCGCAGGCTTGCCGGTTTCGGCCGCGACCGCGTCGCCCGGTTTGGGCTTGACCTCTTTCGGCTTGACAGGTTTGGGCGCGCCGCGCTCGATCACGAACACCGCTGTCTCGCCGTCCTCGTCGATCAATGCGCTGCGCGGGATCACCAGCGCGTCGCGACGCTGGTCGTAGACGATGTCGATGCGCCCGAACATGCCCGGCCGCAGCGGTTCATTACCGGCCGCAGTGTTGTCGAAGACGCAGGTTACGCGGAAGGTGCCGCTGGACGCATCCACCACCGGCGCGATGCGCTGGATGGTTCCGGCGAATCTCTTGCCCGGCAGCGCATCGACGGCCAGCGTCAGCGGCTGGCCCGGTTTCAACATGCCCAATTCGCGCTCGGGCACGTTCAACGTCGCCGTGAGCGGGTGCATGTCGACGATGTGGAAGATCGCCTGGTTGGCCTGGGCCAGGTTGCCCTGCTTCACCATGCGCCGGGAGATCACGCCGGAGATCGGTGCGGTGATGCGCGTCCACGACAGTTGCAACTGCGCGCCGCGCGTCGCGGCACTCTGCGCCTCCATGTCGTACTTGTCCTGCTCATACTCCTGCCGCGGGATCAGTTGCTTCTCTATCGCTTTCGAGGCGCGGTCATAGGTCGTCTGCGCCTTCTTCAACTGCGCCTGGCTTTGCGCGAGTTGGTAGGCCGCGCTCGAAGGATCGATCTGCGCCAGCAACTGCCCCGCCTGCACCCGCTGACCTTCTTCCGCATACAGTTTCAGCAGCACGCCGGACGCCTTGGACACCACGTCGGCTTCCTGCTCGGCTTCCAGCGCCGCGGTGCCCGAATAGCTGGCATTGATGGGCGCGCGCAGGGCAGCGGCGACTTCCACCGGCACACGCGGATGGGCGTCGTTATCAGCCTGCTTTGCACCGCCGCCGCACGCGGACAGCAGCGCAGCCGTGAGTATGAGGGGATGCCAGCGCAAAGGGGTTTTCATGGCGGAGGACTGGGGGTCGGGTGGACGATATGGTGTTTTAGTTATGTATAACACCAAGCCAATCGCCGGACAATGCGCTGGAAGTCATGCAATGGATGCTGCGAGGGGTGAAAAGTTGCACCGCCGGAAGTCATGGTGCCGCGCACGCCTTGTCAGCCTCCGCGGGCCGCACGTTATAATTCGGTCTTTGTGAGCGCGAATTGCACCGCGCGGGGAAGATCTGGATGGGAGCTTCGGGAATGAACCGATCGTTGATTGCTGCGTGCCTGCTGGCCGTCATGGCGACCACGCCGCTGGTCGCCGGCGCCGCCACGGCCACCGGCAACGCCGAAGCCGGGAGGGCCAAGGTCTATACCTGTCATGGTTGCCACGGCGTCCCCGGCTACGCCAACGCCTATCCGAACTATCGCGTGCCGCGCATCGCCGGCCAGAACGAGCAGTACCTGATCAACGCTCTGCACGAATACCAGAGCGGCGATCGCAGCCATCCAACCATGAGCGCGCAGGCGGACAGCCTGTCCGACCAGGACATCGCCGACATCGCGGCTTATCTCGCCAGCTTCGCGAAATCACCATGAGCCGCAACAAGGATCGAATCATCATGCAACGCGCGTTGACGCTTTCACTGGCTTGCGTTTTTGCACTGATGAGCGGTGCGGCGCTCGCATCCGGCGACATTGCCGCGGGCAAGCAGAAGTCGGCCACCTGCGCGGCCTGCCATGGCCCGGACGGCAATGCGACCGCGGACGGCCAGTACCCGCGCCTGGCGGGCCAGTACGCCGACTACGTCGTGCAGGCGCTGCACGAATACCAGGCCGGCACCCGCGAACATCCGGCCGTAGGTTCCATCCGTCGCGGGAACGCGATCATGCAGGGCATGGCGGCACCGTTGACCGATCAGGACATCGACAATCTTGCTGCCTATTACGCTTCGTTGCCGGGAAAGCTGAGTGACTTGCACGGGAAGGTGCAGGGCGGTGACTGACTGCTTTCTCCTTCCCCTTCAAGGGGAAGGCCGGGATGGGGATGGTGTTGATCTTCGAATGAACCATCCCACCCAACCCGTTGCAGGCTCGAACTTCCTGTTTTCGCCAGCAACCCGGTTCGCAAACGCGCCGCTTCGCCCTTGGGCAGGGCTTTACCGCACCGCGCTCTTGCCTTCGTGTCCCTGGTAATAAGGTGAATGCCCGGCGGCGTGATCGGTGGCGTCGCGCACCATCGTGATTTCCGGGAAGCGCGCGCGCAGCGTTTTCTCCACGCCCTGTTTCAGGGTCACGTCGGCCATGCCGCAACCCTGGCAGCCGCCGCCGAAGCGCAACACGACCTCATTGTCGGCACCTACCGACTCCAGCTTCACGCGGCCGCCGTGCGAAGCCAGTTGCGGATTGATCTCCGCATCCAGCAGGTACTGCACGCGCAGCGCCAACGATGCGTCCGCACCCGGCTCGCTGCCGCGCAACTTCGGCGCGTGGATGCGCATCTCGCCGCCCGTCGGCGTCGGCGCGTAGTCGATCTGCGTCCGGTCCAGCCAGGGCGCGCTCGCGGCGTCGACGTAGAGATCGAAGCCTTCACATTCGACCACCCAGTCATCGCTGTTGCGCTCGTTCGCTTCGCAGAATTCCAGCTCGCAGTCGGCCGCGGGCGAACCGGGATTGCGCGCCCGGATGCGGATGTTCAAATCTTCGCCACCCTGGGCGGCGATCAGTTTTCGGAAGTGGGTTTGCGCGGTTCCGCTGATCTCGATCATGGAGTGCACATCGATTGCCTGAATCAGCACTATTCTAGTCCGAATTGATGGCGCACCCAAGCGCGCGCCATACTCACCATTTGTGTCGGAGACATGCCATGGACAGCAAAAGCCTCGCTTCGCAAAAGTGCAAACCCCGCAAAGGCGAATCCGCGCTGGACCCAGCGAAAGTCAATGAATTGCTCTCGACCCTGCCTGGCTGGGAGCCCGGGAGCGGCAAAAGCATCGGCAAGACTTTTGAGTTCGAGGATTTTTACGAGACGCTCGGCTTCGTCAACGCGATCGGGTGGATGGCCAATCGGCAGGATCACCATCCTGACCTGGAAGTGGGCTACAACCGCTGCGCGGTGCGCTGGTCCACGCACGATGTGGGTGGATTGTCGATGAACGATTTCATCTGCGCCGCGAAGACCGAACAGATCGCGGAGCGTTGATCACGCCAATCGGTCGAGCACCGAGCGCAGATCATCCGGCAGCGGGGCGGAAATGCTGTAGGAGCGCTCTCCCAGTGCGAACTCGAAGCGCGCGGCGTGCAGGAACAGCCGTTTCAAGCCGGACTCGCGAAAACGCCTGTTGGCCTCGCGGTCGCCATATTTCGGATCGCCCGCGACCGCATGGCCGGCGTGCGCGGCGTGAACCCGGATCTGATGGGTGCGGCCCGTGCCGAGTGTGGCTTCCACCAGGCTGCCGTCGCGATAGCGTTCGATCTCGCGGAAAAAGGTCAACGCGGGCTTGCCTTCCTCGTCCACGCGCACCATCCGTTCTCCGCCCGAAAGCACCGACTTGCGCAACGGCACGTTGACGTCGAACTTCGCGCGTTCGAGTTTTCCGGTCAGCAGACAAAGATATTGCTTCTTCACTTCACCCCCACGGATCAGCGCCTGCACGCCGGTCAGGCCGGCGCGGGTACGCGCAAACAGCAACACACCCGAAGTGTCTCGATCGAGGCGATGGACCAGTTCGAGATGGTCCTTCGGACGCGCGGCGCGCAGGAGTTCGATCGCGCCGAAACTGACGCCGCTGCCGCCGTGGCTGGCGATACCGGCAGGTTTGTCGATGGCGAGAAAATCGCGGTCCTCGAAAATCACCGCGCCGGTTACCTGCCCCATCATCCCCGGCGGCGGGGCGCCGGGGTCCCCGCGTTCCGCAATTCGCACGGGGGGAATGCGCAACATGTCGCCCGTCGCCAGCCGCGTATCCGGTTTTGCCCGTCTGCCGTTCACCCGCACCTGTCCGGTGCGCAGCAGGCGATAGATGGCAGGCCGAGGCACGCCCTTCAGCAACGCGGACAAGGCGTTGTCGATGCGTTGTCCGTCACGCTCCGAGCCGACCTCCACGGTTTGGACGGCCTTGAATTGGTTGCCCGAAGTAGCTGGCGGCATTGGAAAAATCCTGGACGAACTGCTAGACTGCGGCGGCGTCGCGCGGGGTCCCGGCTTATTCTGGCCTGCCCCTGCACCCGCCCGTCAACGCGGGCGAGGAATGCGCTTAGGCAAAATTCCCGACCGGAAGCCAGGCTCTCCTCTCCATCGTAGCGGACGGTTCGCGATTGGCCCATTGCCGAAAGTTGGCGATGCGGGGATCGCGGCACGCACGGGTACGAATTGAACACCACCTCGGAGCGGATTCTCGCTCCGGACCACCGCCGCATTCGCGGCGCGATACGCGCGGCCGGCCGCCTCGAAAGGCGCCGCCGCGACGCGCAGCGCGTGCGGCCTGAAGGATCACGAAAAATGAAACGCATGTTGATCAACGCGACTCAGCGTGAAGAGTTGCGTGTGGCCATCGTCGACGGCCAGTCGCTCTACGATCTCGACATCGAGATCCCCTCCAAAGAGCAGAAGAAGTCCAACATCTACAAGGGTCGAATCACCCGCGTAGAACCTTCCCTCGAAGCCTGCTTCGTCGAATATGGCGGCGAACGCCATGGCTTCCTGCCGCTGAAGGAAATCTCCCGCGACTACTTCACGCCAGGCGCCGATCCCAACAAGGCCGGCATCCGCGAGCTGCTGAAGGAAGGCCAGGAACTGGTCGTGCAGGTAGAGAAGGAGGAACGGGGCAACAAGGGCGCCGCGCTCACCACATTCATCTCGCTGGCCGGCCGTTACATGGTGCTGATGCCCAACAACCCGCGCGCCGGCGGCGTGTCGCGCCGCATCGAGGGCGAGGATCGGCAGGCGCTGAAGGACGCACTGGATCACCTGCAGGTTCCCGACGACATGGGCCTGATTGTGCGCACCGCTGGCGTTGGCCGCGACGCCGAAGAACTGCAGTGGGATCTCGATTACCTGCTGCAGTTGTGGAAGGCGATTTCCGAAGCCGCCGGCAGCAAGCCCGCGCCGTTCCTGATCTACCAGGAGTCCAAGCTGATCATCCGCGCGCTCCGCGACTACCTGCGCGGCGACATCGGCGAAATCCTCGTCGACGAACCCGCCCTCTATGAGGATGCGCGCGACTTCATGCAGCAGGTGATGCCCAACAACCTGCGCAAGCTGAAACTCTACGAAGACACCACGCCCCTGTTCAACCGCTTCCAGATCGAAACCCAGATCGAGAACGCCTATGACCGCGCCGTGCGCCTGCCCTCCGGCGGCTCCATCGTGATCGACGGCACCGAGGCGCTGACCGCGATCGACATCAACTCTTCGCGCGCGACCAAGGGCGGCGACATCGAGGAAACCGCCTTCAACACCAACTGCGAGGCGGCGGTGGAAATCGCGCGACAGTTGCGCATCCGCGACGCCGGCGGGCTGATCGTGATCGACTTCATCGACATGGAATCGGCGCGGCACCAGCGCGAGGTCGAGGAAAAACTGAAGAATGCGCTGAAGCTGGATCGCGCGCGCGTGCAGATCGGTCGCATCTCCCGTTTCGGCCTGCTC
>DASXWZ010000002.1:0-4407 GCA_036503375.1 Rhodanobacteraceae bacterium
ATGATGCGAAATTGCGTGCGCTCGGTCGCGTCCATTCTGCTGCGGAAGCGGAAAGCGCGGTGAAACTGGCGCAGGACGCCGGATTCGGCAACATCAATCTCGACCTGATGTACGCGCTGCCGCAGCAATCGGCTGAAGGCGCGTTGGCGGATGTCGAGCGCGCGATCGCGCTGGCGCCCGCGCATATTTCGCATTACCAGTTGACGCTGGAACCCAATACCGCGTTCGCGGCCGATCCGCCGCCGCTGCCGGACGAAGATGCGGCCTGGACCATGCAGGAAGCGTGTCAGACGCGGCTGGCGCAGGCCGGTTTCGCGCAATATGAAGTGTCCGCTTACGCGCGCGAAGGCAGGCGCTGCGTGCACAATCTCAACTACTGGACGTTCGGCGACTATCTGGGAATCGGCGCGGGAGCGCATGGGAAAGTCACGGGACCCGGGACTCGGAACTCGGAACTCGGAAAAGCGCGGCTCGATATTCGACGCCGCTGGAAGGTGAAACACCCGCGCGCGTACCTGGAAAATGCGAACACCGAGGCGCGGATCGGGGGCGATTCGCAAGTTCCGCCCGCGGAACTGCCATTCGAATACATGTTGAACGCGCTGCGGCTGGTCGACGGCACGGCGCTCGAGGAGTTTCCGGAGCGCACCGGGTTGGCGCTCGACGTGATCGAAACCCCGTTGCGCGACGCCCGCGCGCGCGCCTGGCTGGAGGGCGATCGGCACATCCTGCGCGCCACCGAACTCGGCCGGCGGTTTCTCAATGACGTGATCGCCGGGTTCATGCCGGGCTGACGAGGCGCTGCGATAATCCCGCGATGTCAGAAATCCTCACCGTGACCTGCCCCTACTGCGGGGCGCCGACCGACGTGCACGTCGAAGCGGGCGCCGACGGTTACATCGAGGACTGCACGGTCTGCTGCCAGCCGATCGAATTGACGGTGCGCACCGACGCGGACGGCAGCGCGACGATCGAGGCGCATCGCGGCGACGAGTAGCGAATACAATTCGCGCGATGCCACGACTGCCGCAAACCGATCCAGGGATCACGCCCGAGCCCATCCGGCCGGGAATCGACCTCGTCATCAATGGCGAGCCGTATCGCCACACCGGCGATCCGGCCATGCCGCTGCTGTGGTACCTGCGCGACGTGTTGCGCCTGACGGGCAGCAAGTATGGCTGCGACGACGCCAGTTGCGGCGCGTGCAACGTGCTGCTGGACGGCAAGCTCGCACGCGCCTGCGCGCTGCCGATGGAAAAGTTGCAGGGAAGCAGCCTCACCACCATCGAGGGATTGGCAAAATCCGATGGGGCCTTGCACCCGTTGCAGCAGGCCTGGATCGACGAGGATGCGATCCTGTGCGGTTATTGCCAGCCGGGGATGCTGATCGCCGCGGCCGATCTGCTGGCGCGCAAACCCGAACCTTCGGATGGCGACATCGACGGCATCGGGAATCTCTGCCGCTGCGGCAGCCATCCACGCGTGCGTGCGGCGATCAAGCGCGCCGCGGCGACGATGAAGGGCGCTCGCCGGTGAGTGCATCGCACGACGCGTCGCGCCGGCGTTTTCTGAAAGTGCTGGGCAGCGCCAGCGGCGCATTGATCGTGGGGCTGCAACTGCCGGTGCGCGCGGACACGCCCGATGCGTTGCTCGGCGACGTGGTGTCGCGCCTGAATCCCTATGTGCGCATCGAACCCGATGGCACCATCGTGATCGGCGCGCGCGATCCTGAAGTGGGACAAGGCATCCGCACCGCCGAGGCGCGCATCATCGCCGAGGAGATGGATGCCGACTGGCCGCGCGTGATCGTCCTGCCGATGACGCTCGCCGCCGAAGATGACGGCGACGGCGAGCCGCGCTGGACGCTGGGCCACCAGGAAGCGCGCGGCAGCACCGGCGTGCCGGCGGCCTGGAACGACCTGCGCGCGGTCGGCGCGAGTGCGCGCGAGCTGCTGATACGCGCGGCCGCGCAGCGCTTCGGCGTAGACGCGCGCACGCTGCGCACGCAACTCGGCAAAGTGATCGCACGCGACGGGCGCGCGCTCGGTTACGGCGAACTCGCCGCCGCCGCCTCCGTGCTGCCGCCGCCGAACGCGGCACCGGCCCTAAAATCAGCGGACGAGTACCGGTTGCTCGGCCAGGATGCCGGTGACGTCGACGCGCGCGACATCGTCACCGGCCGGCAGTCGCACGCGATCGATAAGATCCTCGGCGGCGCGCTGGTCGCCGTGATCGCGCGCTGTCCGTTTCCAGGCGGCGATCTCTCCAGACTCGATGCGGACGCCGCGCGCGCGCTGAAAGGCGTCGAGCAGGTATCGACGATACCGAGGCCCAATCCTTCGTTGCCGCTCGGCGCGCGTCCTTTCGCCGCGGGCGTCGCAGTGCTGGCGCACGATACCTGGACGGCGCTGCGCGCGCGCGAACTGTTGAAGATCGAATGGAAACCCGGTCCGCTGGTGCAAAGTGACGACGCGCTGGCCGCATCGCTCGACGCGCGTTTCGAACAGCCGCCAACCACGGTGGTGCGCAACGACGGGGATTATGATCACGCGCGCAAGCTCAGTCATCGCGCGGTGCGGGCGCGCTACCGCATCGCGACCGTCGCACATGCGGAACTGGAACCACCCAACTGTCTCGCGCAAGTGCAAAGCGATCGCGCGCTGATCGTCGCGCCGCTGCAGAATCCGCGCGGCGCGCTGGGCGTGGTGCAGGGACTCACCGGCTTGCGGCCGTCGCAGATCGAGATCCGCCTGCCGCGCAGCGGCGGCGGCATGGGCCGCACGCTCGACAACGACCACGTCGCCGAGGCGGCGACGCTGGCGAAAACCGCGAAGAAGCCGGTGAAGCTGATCTGGACCCGCGACGACGCGTTCGCCAACGATGCGTATCGCCCGTTCGCAGTGCACGAGCTCGAAGCGGGGCTCGATCGCAAGAACAGGATCACCGCCTGGCGGCAGCGCATTGCCAGCACCTCGCGCCTCGCCGGCCGCGGCGAACCGCGCGAACGCTGGTGGCTGTCGGAGGCGCACCCGGATGATCCGCCCGCCGGACTGATCGAGAATTTCCAGCTCGACTGGTTCGCGCTGGATTCGGCGCTGCCGCGCGGCAACTGGCGCGCCGGTTCGCACGGCGTCAACGCATTCGCGGTGCAGGTGTTCCTGGACGAGATCGCGGTCGCAACGAAGCAGGATCCGCTGCAACTTCGACTGGACCTGCTGGGCGAACCGCGGCAATTGCCTTACCGTGGTCACGGCGGGCCGGTGCTGGACACCGGACGGCTGGCATGGGTGCTGAAGCTCGCCGCCGATGCGATCGGCTGGACGAAGAAGCGTACCGACGGCCACGGGCTCGGGCTCGCATTTCATTTCACCTATGGCGGTTACGTCGCGCACGCACTGGAAGTTTCGATGGAAGGCACGCGGCTGGTGATTCACCGCTGCGTGATCGCCGCCCACCTCGGCCGCGTGATCAATCCGCTCGGCGCGCGCGCGTCCCTGGTGGGCGCAACGCTGGACGGCCTGTCCACCGCGCTCGGTTTGCGGATCACGGTGAAGGACGGACGCATCGCGCAAACGGGTTTCAAGGAGTACCCGCTGGCGACGATGGCGCAGTTGCCGCGCGACGTGCAGACGATCCTGGTGCCTTCGCAGGAGGCGCCGACCGGCGCCTACGAGATGGGCCTGCCCGGCGCCGCGCCCGCGCTGGCGAACGCGGTGTTCGCCGCGACGACGGTGCGCGTGCGCTCGCTGCCCGTCATGCCGGAGTTGATGCGCCTGCTTTGATCAGTGCCCGCCGGAACTGGTCGGCGGTTTCGGTAGGGAGCTCGCCTTCGCGGGCTGCGCCGCAGTCGATGGCGCTGCGGGTGCCGCGACTTTCTTGCCCGTCAGCGATACCGCCGGCGGCAGCGACAAGCGCGCGTCGTTGTCGTTCCTGGGCGGAGGCGGTGGTGGTTTCGGGCCACACCCGAACGCGATCATCAGCGGCGAAGCCACGCACTTGATCTTGATGCCGCCCGGCAGGCGCACCGTTTTCTGCACGGTGGTGGCATCCACCGCGCGACGGAACGCTTTCGCACCGAGGCTCTCCTTGTCCGGCGCCCAGTCCTTGTCGAAGCGCGTGGACTGGTACGGCAGCGGCGTCGAATGTTTCATCAACGAGGGCTCGTTCGGTTGCGGCGTGGCGTATTCCGGCGCGGCAACACTGGACGGCGGTGGCAACAACGCCTGTCCCTGTTTGTTGTACAGGCGTGGCGAGGGCTGGGTTTCGCCGATCGTCGCGGTGATCGCATTCGGATTGCGCTGTTCGGCGGGCACCCGCCGCGTCGAGACTTCGCGCGTGCGCAACGGCGGCAACTCGATCGGCGGCGGCGGCGCGGGCGCCTGCGCGGGCGTCGCCGGCGTCTCGTAG
>DASXWZ010000003.1:0-4268 GCA_036503375.1 Rhodanobacteraceae bacterium
AGCACCGCCTGCGGTGGTGCCGATCGAGATATTTCCCGTGCGCGTCGAGGAAGGGATGATCTACACGCGCGACGATCGATAGCTAGCCGGGCGCGTTGACGGGCAATCGCACTTCCACCCGCAGTCCGCATCCTTCCGCACCCGCGCCGAAAGACACCGTCGCGCCATGTCGCTCGGCGATCTCGCGCACGATCGCCAGCCCGAGCCCGCTGCCATCGCGGCCGCTCCGGTCGGCTGCATTGCCATCGACCCTGAAGAAGCGTTCGCCCAATCGTGGCCACAACGACTGCGGAACCCCGGGGCCATCGTCGCTGACTGCCAACACCGCTTCGGCGTCGCTGCCGCGTTGCAGCGACACCGTCACCACGCCGTCGCGGCGACCATAACGCAAAGCATTGTCGACCAGGTTGCCGAGCAGCTCGCGCAACAGCGCGGCATCGCCCAGGATGCGCACGCCGCGCGTGGGCCCGCTGTAGCCGAGGTCTGCGCGTTGCGACAACGCCGCAGGTACGCGCGCGGCGATTTCGTCGCGCACCAGCTCCGCCAGGTCCAGCGGTTTCGCGGCGCCGAGCGCCTGGTCCGGTGCTTGCGCGCGCGCCAGCGCCAGCAGTTGTCCCGCGGCCCGCGCGGTGCCCGCGGACAGGCGCTCGACGTGCGTCAGCGCATCGCGCACCGTTTCCGGGCGCGGATCGGCCAATGCGCGTTCGGCCTGCAGGCGGAGGCCGGCCAGGGGCGTGCGTAGCTGGTGCGCGGCGTCGGCGATGAATCGCTGTTGCTGCGCCAGCATCCTTTCCACGCGCGCGAGCAGGGCATCGATGGTCGTCACCAGCGGCTGCACTTCCACCGGCACGTCCTCGCTGCGCAAAGGGGAGAGGTCGCCCGCGTGACGCAGACGAAGTTCGCGCGCCAGCGGATCCAGCACGCGCAGGCCGCGGTTGACGCCGAGCCACACCAGCGCCATCGCCAGCACGATCAACGCGAATTCGATCGGCACCGTCGCGGCCAGCAGCTCGCGTGCCAGCAGGTGGCGCTTGTGCACGGTTTCCGCCGCGGAAACCACCAGCGTGTCGCGCGGATCGTCCTGATCGGCGATCAGCACCGACACCATCCGCATGCTGCGTTCGCCTTCCGTGAAATCCGAGAAAACCGGATCGTGCTGCGGGGCGGCGGCTTTCGGCTGCGGCAGCGCGCCGTCGCCGGCCAGCAATCCGTAGTGCGCGCTGCGCACCGCGTACACCACGCGATCGAAGGGGTCGTATTGCAGCAGGATGCGTGCCTGGTCGGAAAGTTCGTTGCGCCCGGCGTCGCTGTTGACCAGTTGCCCCAGCGCGCGCGCCGAATCCAGCAGCCAGCGATCGTAAACGCTGTTGGCGTAGTACATCGCCAGGCCATAGGTGAGCGCGGCGCCGGCCACCAGCAATGCGGAGAGCGGCAGCGCGACGAACAGCAACAGCCTTCGCCGGAGACTAGGGCTCTTTTGCTTCATCGCTTTCTTCGAGCAGATAGCCCAGGCCGCGCACGGTGCGCAGTTGCACGTCACTGCCTGCCAGCTTGCGGCGCAAACGATATACCGCGATGTCGAGTCCGTTGTCTGACAGCGTTTCGTCCCACTTGCACAACGTCTCGGTCAACTGCTCGCGGCTGGTGACCCGGCCGCGCCGCGGCAGCAAGGCCTCCAGCAGGCCGAACTCGCGCGCGGTGAGTTCCAGCGGCACGCCTCCCAGCAGCGCGCGCCGTCCGGCGAGATCGACCGAGAGATCGCCGATGTGCAGCAGCGGCACGCCTTGCGATGCACGTCGACGCAGCAGCGCACGCACGCGGGCCTCGAATTCGGCCAGCGCGAACGGTTTCACCAGATAATCGTCGGCGCCCAGATCGAGCGCACGCACGCGCTGGTCCAGCTCCTCGCGCGCGGTGATGATCAACACCGGCACCGGATCGGCATCCGAGCGCAGCTTGTGCAGGATCTCACCGCCCTCGGCGCCGGGCAGGCCGAGATCGAGCACCACCAGCGCAAACGCGTGCTCGCGCAGCGCGGTCAGCGCCTGCCGCCCGTCGGCGAGGTGATCGATGCTATGGCCGCCGCGCTTCAGCGCGTCGCACACCGCATCGGCGATGGCGGCATCATCTTCGACGACCAGGATGCGCATGGAGATGGATCGGCAATCGGGGGATCTGAAAGGGATGGCAATTCTTGTAGTCGTTCCGGGGTCGCGCAAAGCGCTTTCGCCGGGATGACGATGTCTCAAGCGTACAGGTCTCAAGCGTACAGCTTGGCGAGCACGATTTCCGCGCCGCCTTCAATCACCGTCCGTTCGGCCTCGACCGCTGCGAACTCCAGAAACGCGGCGTCGTCGGTTTGCAATTCCAGGACGATGTCACCGCAACTGACCCGTGCACCGCCGCGGTTCACGTAGACCAGCCAGCGCACGCCGGCTTCCGGCAGCAGTACCAGCGAATCGACCAGCGTGCGCGGGAAGATCTCGCCGCGCGCGTCGCCGCGCAACATCAGGTTGAAGTCGCGGGTGGGACCTTCCGGCAGCACGCCGACCGGAGCCGGCACTCCGTCGAAACGCAATACGCCGAAGCGGTTCGCGCGTTGCACGCGACCGCCCGGGAAACGCAACTCCATCGGCGCATCCAGTGCCACCAGCAGGCGCTGCGTGTCCGGCAGTTCGGAAAACGGCCCCTCCTGTTCGACATTCGCGATACTGATGCGCACGCGCCACTGCGCGTCGTCGGGTTCACGCAGGAGCAATGCCGTTTGCCCGAGGCCGTTGGCCCACGGTTCGACGTGGCGGGAACTCGCCGGAAGCGATCGCAATCCGGCAGCAGCGGGCCGGGTGTTCATGGCGCGATTGTCGGTCGCCGACGCCGGCCCGGATCCGTTTCGAACCGACCGGATGGACTGCCGGAGACGTCGATGCGGCAACGCGGCAGGATCACTGGTCGAACTCCGGAGTGGCGGCGCGCGCGTGTAGCGCGCGCCGCCACCGCGGCGGGATCACTGCTTCTTCGCGCGCGTCTTGCCGGACGCCGGCTTGTCGGTTTTCGTGGCTGCCGCAACCTTGGTGCCGCCGGAAAGTCGGATCGCGTCATGGTTGCGTTGCAGGGTCTTGTCGCCGATGCCCTTGACCTGGCGAAGATCGTCCACGGACTTGAACGCGCCGTGCGAATCGCGCCAGGCGACGATGGCCTGCGCCTTGCTCAGGCCGATGCCATCCAGCGAGCTGGCGATGGTCGCGGCGTCGGCGTGGTTGATGTCCACCGGCGTGGCGGCGAAGGCGGGCAGGGCGCAGGCGAGCGTGAGCGCCAGCGCGGCGATGCAATTGCGGATCATGGTTTTCTCCTCGAGTGATGGCGATGCGCGCCGTGTGACGCGTGCTGCAAATGATCCGCGCGTCGTCCGCCCGCCGCTGCCGGCCGACGCCGCGGCGGATGTACGCGCCTGCAGCGGGGCGTTGTCGGAAATGCCCGACACGGAAGGAAACCGACAGGCTGCTACACTGCGCGATTCATGTCTTCGCGGAGGCGGTTCATGGATTCCAGCAAGCTCCAGGATTACGTCGGCGGCCTGTGGGACGATGAAGTCGTGCCGCAGATCACCGAATACATCCGCATCCCCAACAAATCGCCGCTGTTCGATCCGCAATGGGTAGAGCACGGCTACATGGACGACGCGGTGACATTGATGGAGCGCTGGGCGCGCGCGAAACTCGAGTCGCTGCCTGGATCCACGCTGGAAGTGGTGCGGCTTCCCGGCCGCACGCCTCTGATCTTCATCGACGTGCCGGCCTTCGGCGGGGGCGCAAAGACCGACGATTGCGTGCTGCTGTACGGACATCTCGACAAGCAGCCGGAAATGACCGGCTGGAGCGACGGGCTCGGCCCGTGGACACCGGTGCGACGGGGGGACAAGCTGTTCGGCCGCGGCGGCGCTGACGACGGCTACGCGATCTTCGGCTCGCTCTCGGCGCTGCTGGCCTTGCGCGAGCAGAAGATCCCGCACGCGCGTTGCGTGGTGATGATCGAAGCCTGCGAGGAGTCCGGCAGCTACGATCTGCCGTTTTACGTCGATCACCTGGCGGCGAGAATCGGAAATCCCTCGCTGGTGGTGTGCCTGGATTCCGGTTGCGGCAGCTACGAGCAACTGTGGCTGACCACTTCCCTGCGCGGCATGACCGGAGGCAATCTCACCGTCAGCGTGCTGAGCGAAGGCGTGCATTCGGGCGATGCCTCCGGGGTGGTGCCGGACAGCTTCCGCATCC
>DASXWZ010000004.1:0-2277 GCA_036503375.1 Rhodanobacteraceae bacterium
CGGTGATCGTGGGACGCGAGATCGCCGTGTCTGCGCTGCGCGAATGGATGGCTTTCGTGGGTGAGCGTTCGCGCGTGCGGGTGCAGTTGATCGGCAAGATCAAGACCGTGGTGCAGATCATCGCGATTATCGTGCTGCTGCTGGAACGCGACAAGGGCGCGCAACTTCTGCGCTTCTGGCTGGTCGGTGAGACCCTGCTGGTGATCGCCGCGATCCTGACGATCTGGTCGGGGCTCGCTTACCTGCGTGCGGCGTGGCCGGCGTTGCGGATGGATACGCCAGCAGGCTCACAATCCCGGACCGACTCGCACGGTTGAGACGACATTCCGGTCGGTAGCAGCCCGGGCGTGATATCGATCGACGCACCGAGTTGGCGATCTTTTGCCCACCCATTTCGTCCGATGAGTTTTTCGCCTTTGCCCGCGTGTTTTCTCACCTGATCTCAGGCGCTCCTGGCCTTCGCATGCGTGAGCGCGCATTTGTTCCAGTCGTAAGCGACGCCTGCGGCCGTGTATGACGCGATCACGCAATGGTTCTGGTATTCGCAAGTCGTCCTTGCGCAAATGCGCCCTTTGTCCTCTCCGCGGAAGTCCTGCAGGACCTTCCAGATGCGGTGGATGTATACGGCCCGGCCGGCCACCGGGCACGCGAAGGGTTCCCTGGTCTCTTCCAGGCGCGCGCGCTGCATGGCTTCCCCTTTTCCTTTGGCCGTTTTGCTCTATGTACGGCAGGAACGTCATCCAGGCAATGGCCGAGGCGCTTTTGTCACAAAAGTTTGAATGCATGCAGAATCAGCAAAGTTGCGACTATTGGTGCCTGCGCAACAGTCGTTCTGCAAAGACTTCATACACCGGCGTGTGACGGGACAACGCCAAAAAAAGCGGCCGGTTCGCACCGGCCGCTCGCAAAACGCCCGCCCGGGAATCATGCCCGGTGCGGACAACAGACTTTACCGCCCGCGCTTCACCGTCACCGACTGGGACGTGCTGTCCGTCGCACCGTCATTGTCGGTGACGGTCAAAGTCACGGTGTACGTTCCACGCCTCGCGTATCTGTGGGTGATTGGACTGGTGGTTCCGGACGTGCCATCACCGAAGTCCCACGAGCGCGACGCGATCGAGCCATCGCTATCGGTGGACGTATCGGTAAATTGCGCAGCCAAACCCTTCGTTATCGAAGTGAAGCTGGCAACCGGTGGCTGGTTGCCGCCGCCGCCGCCGAGTTCACTGTACGCGGCGCTCCAGATCACGCTGCCGCGACCACTCGCGAGGTCGAACCCCGGGCCGGCGGAATTGCCGTTGCTGCCCTGGATGACGTCATGGAAATCGGAAGCCGAGAGCGGGTACAGCAAGGGCGCCGGGAAGCCCAGATTGCCCTTGCCGGCGATGACACGCGCCCAGAAACCGGCAAAAAGCGGCGACGCCAGGCTGGTGCCGCCGTATTGCGGCCTGCGATTGCCGTCGATGACGATGATGCCCGAGCTCGGATCGGCATCGAGAGAAACGTCCGGTGCGACACGATTCGCACCATTCCACAGCGTCTGCCAACTCGGCTTCGGCGTGATCGCGCTCTGCGCACCGCCCGCGCCGGACCATACCGTTTCCTTGTTCCAGGTGGCGCCCGACCCGGTGGTGGCGTCCAGCGTGGTGCCGCCGACCGCGACGACATACGCGGAAGTCGCGGGCCAACAGGCCGCCGTGCTGCCTTCGTTCGAATAGCAATCGCTCGCGCCATCATCGCCGGTGGAGAAGGAGAAACTTTGGCCCTGGGCGATGCCTTGCTGAAACAGCGCGTCGGTGGAGGCATAGGTGCCATCGTTCTGCGCGTCGATTTCGCTGATGCCCAGCGAGCCGTTGATGATCTTGGCGACGCCATCCATCACCGCCTGATTGACGCCCTCGGTGATGTCGGAGGTCTGCACGGCGTTGGGCATCATGTAGAACGAGATCGAACCCACGGCGCCGCCGCTCGCTCCCATGATGCTCTGGGTGTCGATTTCCCACTCGATGGTGCCGCTGGTATCGCTGGTGGGCGTGCCGACCGTGCGCGTCGTCACGGCGGGAACGCCGTGCTGCGTGGTCCAGGTGTTGAGCGAACTGATGGTTTTGGTCAAGTTGCCTTCGGCCAGGATGCCCACGTCGACGCCGGCAGCGGTTGGCAAACCGTCTGCGCCGTAGATGGACGGAAAATCGGCCGAATCGTGGCCGGTCACCGCATTGGTCGCGTTGCCGGTGAATTCCTTGTACAGCAGGTGCGGGATGTGGACGGTCTGCAATC
>DASXWZ010000005.1:0-2191 GCA_036503375.1 Rhodanobacteraceae bacterium
CGTGACCGACGAGTACGAAAACACAAATAGCGTGGGCGTGTACGCATTCGGCGACGTCAACGGCAAGCGCGCGCTGACGCCCGTCGCGATCGCCGCCGGCCGCGCGCTGGCCGAGCGGTTGTTCGGCGGCGACGCGAACGCGCACCTGGACTACGCGAACATCCCGAGCGTGGTGTTCTCGCATCCGCCCGTCGGCAGCGTCGGCTTGTCGGAAGCGCAAGCGCGCGCGCAGTACGGCGACAAGGTCAGGCTGCACATGGCGACCTTCGTGCCGATGCTGGAGCGGCTGGCCGACCACGCGCAGCCCACGCGCATGAAGATGATCACCGTCGGCGACGACGAGCGCATCGTCGGCCTGCATGGCATCGGTCCCGGCATGGATGAAATGCTGCAAGGTTTCGCGGTGGCGGTGAGGATGGGCGCCACGCGCGGCGATTTCCTGCGCACGGTGGCGATACATCCCACGTCCGCGGAAGAGTTCGTGCTGATCCCGTGATGCAGGATTCGAAACGGGCCTTACACTTTTCCGTCATTGCAGGGCCGCGCGTAGCGCGAACCCGGAATCCGCTCTTTCAAGCGGTATGAAAGCAGATTGCAAAGTCCATCCATGGACTTTGCCCCTGCGGGCCAACTTTTGGTTGTCCAAATTCGTTCCAGACGAATTTGTCCGGATCGCGGCTGTGCCGCGTCCGGAAGGACGTTGGATATAAACTCACGTGATGGAGCACTTCACCCTGCATCACGGCAGCGCGCCGCTACTGGTCAGCCTGCCGCACGACGGTACGGAAATCCCGGAAGCGATCACCCCGCGCATGACGCGCGAGGCGTTGCGCGTGCCGGACACCGACTGGCACGTCGGCAAGCTGTACGCGTTCGCGAAGGAGCTCGGCGCCTCGGTGATCGTGCCGCGCTGGTCGCGCTACGTGGTCGATCTCAATCGCCCGCCGGACGGCCATGCCCTTTATCCGGGCCGCAGCGAAACCGGGCTGGTGCCGCTCAACACGTTCGCCGAACAATCGATCTACCGCGCCGCCACGCCCGACGCGCGCGAAATCGCCGCGCGCTTGGAAACGTATTGGCGACCTTACCATGCAACCCTGCAGCAGGAATTGCAGCGCCTTTGCGGAATCCACGGCCGCGTGGTGCTGTGGGACGGACACTCCATCAAGAGCCGCGTGCCGATGTTTTTCGACGGCCAGTTGCCGGATTTCAACCTCGGCACCGCAAATGGATCGAGCTGTTCGCCGGAGTTGCAGCGGCGCCTCGCGACCGTGCTGGATCGGCTCGCCGGTCCGTCTTCGAGCATATACAGCCATGTGGTCAACGGCCGCTTCAAGGGCGGTTACATCACCCGTCATTACGGCAATCCGGAGCAAGGGGTGGAAGCGGTGCAACTCGAGCTGGCGCAGCGTACATACATGGACGAGGACAGCTTCGAATACCAGCCGGAATGTGCCGCGCCGGTGCAGCGCGTGATCCGGGCGCTGCTCGAAACCTGCCTGGACGGCGGAGACTAGAAATTTCGATCGAACGTTCGCAGCGACTCAGCCTGCGCGGATGCGCGCGATGCATTTCAGCTCGATCGCGATCGGCGTGGGCAGCGCTGTGATGCCGAGCGTGGTGCGGCAGGGGGCGCTTGCGGGGTCGGGGAAATGTTCGGCCCACACCGCGTTGTAGGCCCTGAAATCGCGCGCCATGTCGGTGAGGAACACCGTGACGTCGATCAGGTCTTCCCAGCGCGCGCCGCTGGCTTCCAGCACCGCGCGCACGTTGGCGAACACCTGGCGCGCCTGCGCTTCGATGTCGTGATCGATCAGCGCGCCGTCCGTATCGTAAACGTTGCCCGGGATCCCGTCGTTGCCGGGCAGGCGCGGTCCGATGCCGGACAGGAACAGCAGCTCACCCGCTCGCCGCGCGTGTGGATAGGCACCGACCGGTGCGGGTGCCGCGGCGGTGCGGATCGCATCGTTCATTGATTTCCGCAGACCTGTGGAAGGCTGGCCATGGATCGTGCATCTGTGCTGCAATGTCCGTCGGGCGGGCTCGCCGCCGAATCCGCAACCGCGGGCGGCGCCGTCTTGATCTTGATCGATTGCCGCGCGAGCGTGCGGTCGTCCTCGTCGGTCACGCTCAGGCGGTAGTCGCCGGGCCGCAGGTAGAGCTCGCCGGAAGGCGCCACTCTGCTGCCCGA
>DASXWZ010000006.1:0-9890 GCA_036503375.1 Rhodanobacteraceae bacterium
CGATCAAGGACGACATCGAAGTGCAGTACGGCAAGCGCCCGCGGCTCGCGATGGTAGATTCGGACAAGGGCATCACCAACCTGCACGTGCCGTCCGACGTCATCATCGATGCGTCGATGCCGGCGATGATCCGCGACTCGGGGAAGATGTGGAATGCCGAGGGCGCGCGCCAGGATTGCAAGGCCGTGATCCCCGATCGCAGCTACGCCGGCATCTACGAAGTGATGATCGAGGATTGCAAGGCCCACGGCGCGTTCGATCCGGCCACGATGGGCAGCGTGCCGAACGTGGGCCTGATGGCCGACAAGGCCGAGGAATACGGCTCGCACGACAAGACCTTCCAGATGCCCGTGGATGGCGTGGTGCGCGTCACGGACCAGGACGGCAACGCGATGTTCGAACACAAGGTCGAGGCCGGCGACATCTGGCGCATGTGCCAGACCAAGGACGCGCCGGTCGCGGACTGGGTGAAGCTGGCGGTGTCGCGCGCACGCATTTCGAATACCCCGGCTGTGTTCTGGCTGGACAGGAACCGCGCGCACGACGCGCAGGTGATCGCCAGGGTCGAGCGCTGCCTCAAGGATCACGACACGTCCGGCCTCGACATCCGCATCCTCGCACCGGAAGACGCGATGCGGTTGTCGCTCGCGCGCATTCGCGAAGGCAAGGACACCATTTCGGTGACCGGCAACGTGCTGCGCGATTACCTCACCGACCTGTTCCCGATCATGGAACTCGGCACCAGCGCCAAGATGCTGTCGATCGTGCCGTTGATGGCTGGTGGCGGCCTCTTCGAAACCGGCGCGGGCGGTTCCGCACCCAAGCACGTGCAGCAGTTCGTGGCCGAGGATTACCTGCGCTGGGATTCGCTGGGGGAATTCCTGGCGCTGGGCGCGTCGCTGGAGCACCTCGCGCGTGCATTCGACAACCCGCGCGCCAAGGTGCTGGCGGATGCGCTGGACAAGGCCATCGGGCGCTTCCTCGAAAACGACAAGTCGCCCGCGCGCAAGGTCGGTGAAATCGACAACCGCGGCAGCCACTTCTATCTCGCGATGTACTGGGCACGCGCGCTGGCAGACCAGAAAGACGACGCGGAACTTGCGGCGGACTTCGGCAAGCTCGCCGACACGCTCGAAGCGGACGAGGGCACCATCGTCGGCGAACTGAACGGCGCGCAGGGACAACCCGTCGATCTCGGTGGCTATTACCGTCCCGACATGCAGAAGGTGAGCGCCGCGATGCGGCCAAGCGCGACGTTCAACCGGGCGCTGGAATCGCTGGAGAAAGGCTGACGGGCCGATTTGCTTCCGCGATCACCGTTTCAGCGTGGTTCCGATCGCAGCGGTTCGGCCGCGCGAAAATCCTGCACGAAGGCGTCGAGGTCGGCGGTATCCGACACCGCCAGGAACCGCATACCGCCTTCGCGCCAACCGATCGCGTGGTAGCCGTTGCGCGTCTGTTCTTTCGGTTCCCGGGAATCAGAAGCGCCGTTCGCCGGCCACTGGAACAGGTTGATCATGTGGAGATGGCGTTTGTACACCAGCGCGGCCACGCGCTCGTCGCCCAGCACGTCCAGCCGCCCGCCGATCAGTTCGAACCCCTGCGCTCCCAGATCCTTCACCTGCGGCGAAAAATCCAGACGCCCGTCGAACCACGGTTTGACCGTGTGCCGATCGGAAGAACGCACGTCGATCAGGTGCGAAGCCAGCAACGAGCGCACGTGGTCTGAAACCGCTTCGGCCACCAATGCATCAGCGCGGTGCGCGCGCAATTGCAGGGCCTGCCAACCGGCGACTGCAATCGCGAGCAGCAGCGATGCGGCCAGCGCGGCTCCCAGCGCGGGCCAGTGCCAGGAGCGCTTCGAAATTTGCGCCGGCGCGTCAGCGGGAAGATTCGCGCGGATACGCATCGTCATTCCGGGTGGCGCGGCGTGACGCAATTGCGGCGCCCGCAAAGAGCGCTGCATGTTTTCAAGAACCCGATAGCGCGCAGCGCATTCAGCACAACCGTCGAGGTGCCGCGCGATCTCCGCGCTGCGCGGGGCATCCAGCTCGTCGTCCAGATAGGCGTGCAGCAGTGCGCGCGCTTCGGTGCAATTCATGTGGAAGCCTCCGAAGTGATCAGCTCGCGTTGCAGGCGTTCGCGCGCGCGTGCCAGCCGCGACATCACGGTGCCGATCTTCAAGCCCGTGATCGAAGCGATCTCCTTGTACGAATATTCCTCGAATTCGCGCAGCACGAGGATTTCCCGATACTCCTGTGGAAGTCGCGCCAACGCCGCCTGCAACTGCGCCGCATCGGACATGCGCGACAGCAATTCCTCCGGGTCGGGGGTGCGCTCGTCGGCGCGCTCGTGCAGTGCCTCGTCGTAGCTCTCCGTCCTCTTCGAAGTCGAAGACGCGTGCAGCGAATAGAACGTGTTGCGCACGATCGTGAGCAGCCACACGCGGGCGTCGCCGCCGCGGAAGCCGTCGTAATGGCGGAACGCGCGCAGTGCGGCTTCCTGCACGACGTCCTCGGCGTCGGCGTCGTTGCGCGCCAGCCAGCGCGCCAGATTGAAGGCGGCGTCCAGATGCTGCATCACGTTGGCCTCGAATTGCGCGCGCGTCGCCATGCCGTCTCGCAGTCCGCTTTCTCGTGCGGGCCATCGGAACCAGACCGGTGCGCGGCCGAGTTTATTCCCGCGCGACCTTGGCTGGAATAAATCGTCCAGCCGGCGGGTATCCCATCGTGAACCTCCCGATGCGAGAGCCACCATGAACGACCGACACGATGATGAAAAAGTCCCCGGGCGCCGCCGCTTCCTGGAATGCATGGCCTGGGCGGGAGCCGGGGCGGTCTGGATGATGAAGGGCGGCGTCGCGCATGCCGGCGCCTTGGGCGCGAGCAACGCTGCGGCGGATGCGACCTTCCGCTTCGTGCAGATCAGCGACAGTCACGTCGGCTTTCATCTGCCGCCCAATCCCGATCCGGTCGCGACGCTGCGCGAGACGATCGCGCGCATCAATGCGCAACCGCAACGGCCTGATTTCATCGTGCACACCGGCGACCTCACGCACCTGTCCAGGCCCGAGCAGTTCGACACGGTGAAACAGGTGTTGAGCGAAGCGAAAGTCGACCAGGTGTTTTTCATCCCTGGCGAACACGACGTAATCGGCGACAACGGCAAGGCGTATTTCGCGCGCTTCGGCGCGGGCGTCAGCGGCAGCGGCTGGCACAGCTTCGATCATCACGGCGTGCATTTCATCGCGCTGGTGAACGTCTTGAACCTGCAGGCGGGCGGTTTGGGCTTTCTCGGCACCGAACAACTGGCGTGGCTGAAGCAGGACGTCGCCGGATTGTCGGCCAGTACACCCATCGTGGTGTTCGCGCACATGCCGATGTGGTCGCTGTATCCGCAGTGGGGCTGGGGCACGCAGGACGCCGCGCAGGCGCTCGATCTGCTGAAGCGCTTCGGATCGGTGACGGTATTGAACGGGCACATCCACCAGATCCAGCAGACGGTGGAGGGCAAAGTCACGTTCTACACCGCGCGCTCGACCGCGTATCCGCAACCCGCGCCCGGACAAGGTCCCGCGCCCGGGCCGCTGAAGGATCTGCCGCCTTCGCAACTGCGCAAGCACATCGGCCTGCGCGAAGTGCGCCACGTGCGCGGCTTGCAAGCCATCGCCGTCACCGACACGGCGCTCGCCTGAGTTCTCCATTCGAGAAGGATCGAACATGTTCAAACGATCAGTGCTGTTCATGGCGCTCGCCCTGCCGCTGATGGCGAATGCCGCGTCCGTGGGCGCGTCCAAATACCAGGTCGAAATCCGCAATTTCCATTTTGTTCCAGAGCGCGTGAGCGTACCGGTCGGCGCGCAGGTCACCTGGACCAATCGCGACGAGGAGCCGCACATCGTCGTCAGCACCGGCAACCAGTTCCCGTCCTCGCCCGCGCTCGATACCGGCGACCACTACCAGACGACCTTCTCCAAGCCCGGCACGTACACCTACTTCTGCTCGATCCATCCGCAGATGGTTGCGACGATCATCGTCAAGTGATTCCGGTCCGACCCGGCCGCTGTCAAGCGTGCTTGACATAGGCAAAAGCCGCCTCTAACCTCCTCTGTCAAGTTGGCTTGACAGAGCCGGGAGAGAGGCATGGCGCGGTTCAGCACCAGACGATTCAACGCCTATGTGATGGCGCTGATGGTGGTCTACATCGCATTGATCTTCCTGGTCTGGCCTTTGGTGCGGGATGCCCACAGCGTCTGGTGGAGGATTGCGCTGGCGGTGAGTCCCACCGTGCCGGTCGCTTGCGTGGTGGCTCTGATGGCGCGGCGGGTGATGCTGGCCGATGAACTCGAACAGCGCCTGCATTTGATTGCCCTCGGCGTCGCCACGGCGCTGGTCGGCACCGCCAGCCTGGTCGCGAGTTTTCTCGCGATGGGAAAGGTCTGGCGCGGCGACGGCAGCGAACTGGTCTGGGTGTTCCCGGCCTTGTGCCTCATCTACGGGTTCACGCGGCTCGGCCTGAAGCGCCATTTCACCGGTACCTGGGACTGGTGGGGTTGCTGAGGCTTGCCATGGACAACCGGGTTCGCGAGCTGCGCGAAAAGCACGGCTGGTCGCAGGGCGAACTGGGCGAGCGGCTGGACGTGTCGCGCCAGACGATCAACGCCATAGAGACGGGCAAGTACGATCCCAGCTTGCCGCTGGCCTTCAAGATTGCGCGGCTGTTCGGCTCGCGCATCGAAACGCTATTCGATCCGGGGAAATAAACATGAAGATAAGTGGCAGGACCGCAGTGCGCGTCGCCGTGGTCATCGTGGCGTTGGCGATACTGGGGTGGAACTACGCGCGATCGCACCGCGCGAACGAATCGGCGGGGGAGGACAGCGTGCCGGTCGCGGCGACCAGTGCTGGCAATCCGGTGCTGCAAACGCAGGCGCCCGTGGCCGCGCATCCGGTCGAAACGCTGAACCTCGGCTTGCTGACGTTGAAATCGTGCGAGCTGAAACAGCCTGACAGCGCGGCGACCACCACCGCGTATTGCGCGCCGTTCTCCGTGCCGGAGAACCGGGCCGATCCGCGTTCGCGCAAGATCGAGCTGAAACTCGCGCTCATCAAGAGCGACTCGCAGGTCGCCGACAAGGACATCGTGGTCTACCTCGCCGGAGGCCCGGGCCAGTCGGCGACGCAGACCTATCCCGAGATCGCGGCGGCGCTGGCGCCGCTGCGCAAGCACCACGACATCCTGCTGCTGGACCAGCGCGGCACCGGCGACTCGCATCCGCTCACATGCCCGCAGGTCCAGAAGACGATGGATCAGAACGCCGACCTGCCGTTCGACCCGCAGCGCACGCGCGCGCTGATCACGCAATGCCTCACCGAAGTCGAGAAGACGTCCGATCCCCGCTTCTACACGACGACGGACGCAGTCGCCGATCTGGAAGCGGCGCGGCACGCGCTGGGCGATCCGAAATTCGATCTTGTAGGCATTTCCTACGGCACGCGCATGGCGCAGCAGTACGCGCGCGCGCATTCCGACGGCGTGCGCAGCATCGTGCTGGACAGCGCCGTGCCGAATCAACTGGTGCTGGGCGAGGATTTCGCGCAGAACCTGGAGCGCGCGCTGAAACTGCAGGCAGACGCCTGCGCCGCCGCCCCTGCATGCAAGAAGGCATTCGGCGACTGGAATTCGGCGTTGCACGCGTTGCACGACAAATTGCGTGCGCAGCCGGTGCAAGCCAGTTTCCCCGATCCGAAGACCAATCTGCCGGTGGAGAAATCGCTGACGGGTGATCGGCTGGCGGCGGTCGCGCGGATGTTCTCCTACTCCGCGGAAACCGCGGCGGTGCTGCCGCTGACCGTGTCGCGGGCGGTGAAGGGCGATTACGTGCCGCTGATGGGCCAGTCGCAACTGATGATGTCCGGCATCGACAGCAGCATGAACACCGGCATGCAGTTCTCGGTGATCTGCAGCGAGGACGCCGATCTGCTGAAGGCGCGACCGCAGGATGCCGGCACGATCCTCGGGCAGGAACTGATCGACGGCATCGAGGCTGCGTGCTCGGTCTGGCCGCATGGCACCCGACCCGCGGATTTCCATGCGCCGTTCACTTCGTCCATTCCGACGCTGATCCTTTCCGGCGAACGCGACCCGGTCACGCCGCCCGTGTACGCCCAGGAAATACTGAAAGGTCTTTCCGACGCGCGTGTGCTGGAGGTGAAAGGCATGGGACACAGCGTGCTGGCGCGCGGCTGCATGCCGAAGCTGGTGGACCAGTTCATCGCGGGCCTGCAGCCGAAACAACTCGACGCGGCCTGCCTGAAACGCATCGGGCCGATCCCCGCGTTCGTCAATTTCAACGGAGCGGCACCATGATAATCGAACATGCAGCGCTCGCGATCTGCCTTGACTGCGCGCGTCGGGAACGCGCGCGAACAGCGAAGCTGGCCGAAGGCGAGCGCCAAGGATGGCGCGAGTAATGGCAGGTCGCGCTGCATGTGAGGGTGAGGCATGGATGCCGAACGACGGCGCCATGGATGGCCGCCGCGATTCCACTGGGCAATTGAAAGGGCAATTGAAATGATTGAGGTCAGGAACCTGCACAAGGCTTTCGGTGAAGTGAAAGCAGTGGACGGCGTCTCGTTCACCGCGCGCGACGGCGAGATCACCGGCCTGCTCGGTCCCAACGGCGCGGGCAAGACCACCACGCTGCGCATGCTCTACACGCTGATGAAGCCGGATGCCGGCCAGGTGCTGGTCGACGGCATCGACGCGGCGGTCGATCCGGTCGCGGTGCGGCGCGTGCTGGGCGTGTTGCCGGATGCGCGCGGCCTCTACAAGCGCCTGACCGCGCGCGAGAACATCGAATACTTCGCGCAATTGCACGGCGTCGAAAACACGCTGATGCACCAGAGGCGCGAAAAGCTGACCGATGCGTTGGAGATGCGCGACATCCTGGATCGCCGCACCGAGGGGTTCTCGCAGGGCCAACGCGTCAAGACCGCGATCGCGCGCGCGCTGGTGCACGACCCGAAGAACGTGATCCTGGACGAGCCGACCAACGGCCTGGACGTGATGAGCACGCGCTCGATGCGCGCGTTCCTGAATGCGATGAAAGCCGAAGGTCGCTGCGTATTGTTTTCCAGCCACATCATGCAGGAGGTCGCCGCGCTGTGCGACCGCATCGTGGTGATCGCGCACGGTCACGTGGTCGCCGACGAGACGCCGGACGCGCTGCGCGCGCAGACGGGCGAAACCAACCTGGAGGATGCATTCGTGAAGATCATCGGCAGCGAAGAGGGACTCGCCGCATGAACATCGCAAAGAACGGAACATCGTGCCGGCCGGAGACTGCCGCATGAACTCGATCCTGACCGTCTGGTGGAAGGAAGTGCGCGAGAACCTGCGCGACAAACGCACGGTGATGAGCGCGCTGATCTACGCGCCCCTGATCGGGCCGATCATGTTCGTCGTGCTGATGAACGTGGTGATCAACCGCGAAACCGCGAAAGCCGAAGGTCCGCTGAAGGTGCCGGTGATCGGCGCGCAATATGCGCCCAACCTGATCGACGCACTGAAGCAGGACGGCCTGGATCCGCAACCCGCGATCGCCGATCCGGAGTCCGCGGTGCGCCACAGGGATACCGACGTGGTGCTGCGCATACCGCCGAGCTACGGCAAGGCCTGGAAGAAGGGCGAGCCCGCGCAGGTGGAACTGATCTACGACGCTTCGCAGATGGGCACCGACACGCCGCGCGAACGCTTGCAAAACATGCTGAAGAGTTACGTCAGCGAACAAGGCGCGTTGCGTTTGCTGGCGCGCGGCCTCTCGCCCGCGATCGCGGCGCCGGTAATCGTCAGCGAGCGCGACCAGTCCACGCCGCAGTCGCGCGCCGGACTGCTGTTCGCCATGCTGCCGTACTTCTTCGTGATCGCGATCTACATCGGCGGCATGTATCTCGCCATCGATCTCACCGCCGGCGAACGCGAGCGTCAATCGCTGGAGCCCTTGTTCGCCAATCCGGTGGCGCGCTGGCAGATACTGGTGGGCAAGCTCGGCGCCATCGGCCTGTTCTCCTTCATCAGCCTGCTGCTGTGCGTGATCGGCTTCGCGATCGCGGGCCGCTTCATGCCGGCGGAGAAGCTCGGCATGTCGTTTGATCTCGGCGCCGCATTCGTGGGCCAGGCGTTGCTGCTGGAACTGCCGTTGCTGGCGATCTTCGCGGTGGCCCAGACCTTGATCGCTGCGTTCGCCAAGACCTATCGCGAGGCGCAGACGTATCTGGGCTTCCTGATGATCCTGCCGGCGCTGCCGACGATGCTGATGGCTTTCATGCCGGTGAAGCCGACGCTGTGGATGTATGCGATACCGCTGCTCGGCCAGCAACTCGGTCTCAGCCAGTTGCTCCGCGGAAGCAGCGTCGGCATGACGCAAATCGGCATCGCGCTGGCCTGCGGCTTCGCACTGGCGTTGCTGATCGGGCTGCTCACCGCGCACGTCTACCGCAGCGAACGGCTGGCGATTTCGGCGTGAGCTTTTTTCAGCCCCCGGATTGCCATCCGTGGCACTGATCCCGGCCAATCCGTGGCCGGGATGACGGATTCAACGCAGGAACGCGAGCGTCCGCCCAGCCACTTCTTGCGGATGCTGCAAGTGCAGATGGTGCCGTCCCGCGATGCGTTCGATACGGATGTCGCGCACGCAGGCCGCGCGCGCCTCCATCTTCGTGCGCGGCAGGTACGGCGTTTCCGGGTCGGCGAGCAGCAGCAGGGTCGGAGCTTCGATGCCGGCCAGCAAACGCCGCAACTGCATCTCCTCGATGCGCAATGGCGTCGGCAGTCGCAATCTCTGATCGCTGCTCCACATGTAACCGGTTTCGACCGCGCGCACGCCGCGTTCGACCATTGCGCGCGCTTCGTGCGTCTGGAGATCACCCACCGACACGCGTGCGGCCAGCGCTTCGTCGAGACTTGCGAATACGCGCGGCGATCGCCGGATGACGCCGCGCTGCGCTTCGGCCTCGCGCCAGCGCGACAACGTATTCGAACCGTCGTCCGCCAGCGGGCCCAGGCCTTCGATCAACGCCAGCCTGCGAATGCGCGCCGGCGTCGCCGCCGCGACGAGGCTCGCCACGCCCGCACCCAGCGAATGGCCGAGCAGATCGAAGTGTTCGAGTTGCAGGGCGTCCGCCGCGTTAAGGACATGATCCACGTAGTCGGCCACGTGGTAGCGCGCGACACCTTGCGGCAGATGCACGCTGCGGCCATGGCCTGGCAGATCGAGCGCGATCACGCGGAAGTCTTTCGCCAGCAACGGTGCGACCGCCGAAAAACCGGCTGCATTGTCCAGCCAGCCGTGCAGCGAAAGCAGCGGTGGCGCTTCGGGTTCGCCCCATTGCAGCGCTGCGAGTTCGCCGAAGGGGAGGTTCAGCGCGAGTTCGCGCATCAATCGATCCAGCCCTTCAAATGCTTCAGAGCCAGTTGCGTCAAGGCTGTCGCGTGCGCGGATGTAGCGTTCAGCGCCGGGATGTAGGTGAAACGTTCGCCGCCTTGCGTCAGGAAGGCTGCGCGGTAGCGCAGCGCGATTTCCTCCAGCGTCTCCAGGCAGTCCACCGCGAAGCCGGGGCAGAGCACGTCCAGCGTCTTGACGTCTTCGCGCGCGAGATTCGTCACCACTTCATCGGTGTAGGGCCGCAGCCAGCGTTGTCGGCCCACGCGCGACTGGAAGGCGACCAGCATTTCGTCTTCGCGCATGCCCAGTGCCTCGCGCAGGCGGAACGCGGTGTCGTGGCACTGGTTGAAATACGGATCGCCCGCGCGTGCGCTGCGCTCGGGCAGGCCATGGAACGAGAGCAGCAATTTCTGCGCGCGGCCGTGCTGCGACCAGTGCGCGGTCA
>DASXWZ010000007.1:0-4940 GCA_036503375.1 Rhodanobacteraceae bacterium
GCCATTCGATTCGATCCGCGGTTCGTTGGAAATCCTGCAGCCCGTGGCCGGTCGAATGAACCGGCTTGGCGGTGGCGCCTGCCCGCTGGTCGTCGTCGATTACTCGCACACGCCCGACGCGCTGGAGCAGGCACTGACCACGTTGCGCGCGCATTGCGGAGGAAAATTGATCTGCGTGTTCGGCGCAGGCGGGGATCGGGATACCGGCAAGCGTCCGCAGATGGGCGCGATCGCCGAGAAATACGCCGATCTCGCCATCGTCACCGACGACAACCCTCGCAGCGAGGACGGCGATGCGATCACCGTTGCGATCCTTGCGGGATTCGCGCGGCCGCAGCGCGCGATCGTGCAGCGCGATCGCGCGCGCGCCATCGAACTGGCGTTGCATGAAGCCCAGGCCGGCGACGTTGTACTGATCGCCGGCAAAGGCCACGAGGCCTATCAGGAAATCGACGGCATCAAGCGCCCGTTCGACGATTTGACGGTCGCCGGAAAGTTGCTGGAGGCGCGCGCATGTTGAATCTGCGCCTCTCCGAAATCGCCCTGTGGACGCACGGCACGCTGCACGGCGCGGACGCGCCGGCACGCGGCGTTTCCACAGACACGCGCAAACTGGCATCCGGCGAGTTGTTCGTGGCGATCAGGGGTGAGCGTCACGATGGTCATGATCACCTCGCGCAAGCCGCGCAGCATGGCGCCGTGGGTGCACTGGTTTCGCGCCGCATCGACAGCGCGCTGCCGCAGGTTGTGGTCGCCGACACGGTGCTGGCGCTGGGTGATCTGGCCAGCGCAGTGCGCGCGCAGCGGCGCGCGCGCGTGGTCGGCATCACCGGTTCCAACGGCAAGACCACGGTGAAGACGCTCACCACGTCGATTCTGCAACACCACGGCCGCACCCACAGCAACGCCGGCAATTTCAACAACGAAATCGGATTGCCGCTTTCGCTGCTGGCGATGCCGGAGGACGCGCAATACGCGGTAATCGAAATGGGCGCGGGCAAGCCCGGCGACATCGCCTATCTCGCCGCCATCGCGCGGCCCGAAGTCGGCCTCGTCAACAACATCGCGCCCGCGCATCTTGAACGCATGCGCACACTGGAAGGCGTTGCCGAAACCAAGGGCGCGCTGTACCAGGCGCTGTCTGCGGACGGCACAGCGGTAATCAACGCAGACGATACGTTCGCGGATTTCTTCGCGGGACTCGCGGGCGCGCGGCGTGTGTTGCGGTTCGGGTTCGAAAACAGCGCAGAGGTGCATGCCGCGTCGATCGCGATGCGCGCCGACGGAAGCACATTCAACTTGATCACGCCCGACGGTTCCCGGCCGGTACGTCTGCCGTTACCTGGCCGCCACAACATCGCCAATGCGCTCGCGGCAGCGGCGCTCGCGCACGCCCTGGATGTGCCGCTGACGACCATCGTCGCCGGACTGGAGAACGTCAACGCGGTCGGCGGGCGCCTGCAGCGGCGCAAGGCGGCGGGCGGCTGGCACTTGATCGACGACAGCTACAACGCCAATCCCGGCTCGGCCGCCGCGGCAATCGCAACACTGGCGCTGCAGCCGGGCGAACGCTGGCTGGTGCTGGGCGACATGGCCGAACTCGGCGCCGATGCCGCGGCATTGCACGCGCAGATCGGCGAGCAGGCGCGCGACGCCGGCATCGACGGATTGTTCGTGGTCGGGGCATTGTCGACGCACGCCGCGCGCGCGTTCGGAAAAAACGCGCAGCACTTCGATGATCAGGCCGGATTGATCGTCGCCGTGCGGACGGCGCTGCATCCGGGCGTGACCGTGCTGGTAAAGGGTTCGCGCTCGTCGGCGATGGAACGCGTGGTCGCGGGCCTGCTGGACGGCAACGGGGGAGGTGCGCGTCATGCTGCTTGAACTGGCGCTCTGGCTGGAACGCCACTACGGCGCCTTCCGCCTGTTCGAATACATCACCTTCCGCACGATCCTCGCGGCGCTGACTGCGCTCGCGGTTTCGCTGTGGGCCGGCCCCGCGCTGATACGCCGCCTCGCGGCGATCAAGGTCGGGCAAGTGGTGCGCACCGACGGACCGCAATCGCATTTGTCCAAGGCCGGCACGCCGACCATGGGCGGTGCGTTGATCCTGGCGGCGATCGGCGTCTCGACCCTGCTCTGGGCGGACCTCCGCAACCGTTACGTGTGGGTCGTGCTGATCGTGATGATCGCCTTCGGCGCGATCGGCTTCTACGACGACTATCGCAAGCTGGTGCTGCGCGACGCGCGCGGCCTGCCGGCGCGCTGGAAATACCTGCTGCAATCGCTGATCGGGCTGGCTGCCGCGCTGTTCCTGTTCTACAGCGCCGACGTGCCGGCCGCGACCGCGCTGTACGTGCCGCTGTTCAAGCAGGTCGCGCATCCGCTGGGCGCGGTCTTCATCGTCATCGGCTATTTCTGGATCGTCGGATTTTCCAACGCGGTGAACCTGACCGATGGCCTGGATGGCCTCGCGATCATGCCGACCGTGCTGGTGGCGGGCGCGCTGGGCGTGTTCGCTTATCTGTCCGGCAACGCGGTGTTCTCCAATTATTTGCAGATCCCCGGCATTCCCGGCGCGGGAGAACTCGCCGTGTTCTGCGGTTCGTTGACCGGCGCGGGCCTGGGATTCCTCTGGTTCAACACGTATCCGGCCCAGGTGTTCATGGGCGATATAGGCGCGCTGGCGGTGGGCGCCGCGCTCGGCTGCGTCGCCGTGATCGTGCGCCAGGAAATCATCCTGCTGGTGATGGGCGGTTTGTTCGTGATGGAAACCGTGTCGGTGATGCTGCAGGTCGCGAGTTTCAAATTGACCGGCAAACGCATCTTCCGGATGGCGCCGATCCACCACCACTTCGAATTGAAGGGCTGGCCCGAGCCCCGCGTGATCGTGCGCTTCTGGATCATTTCGGTGGTTCTGGTTCTAGTGGGCCTCGCAACGCTGAAGGTGAGATGACGTGACCGACTGGTTCGCCCAATCGCAAGCCCAACGCCGACGCGGCCGCTACGACCCGTGGCTGCTGGCCGCTGCGATCACGTTGGCCGTGTTCGGCGTGGTGATGGTCGCGTCCAGTTCGATCGCGGTGGCCGACGGCCAGCACATCGGCGAGTTCTATTACCTCAAGCGGCACGCGCTGTTCCTGGCGCTGGGCGGCGCGATGGCCTTCGCCCTGATGAAGGTCGAATTGAAACTGATGGAGAAATACGCCTTCGGCGCGATGCTGGTCGGATTCGCCTTGCTGCTGGCGGTGTTCGTGCCGCACTTCGGCATGCGCATCAACGGCGCGCGGCGCTGGATCAACTTGGGACTGATCGGTTTTCAGCCGGTGGAGGCGGTGAAACTGGTGCTGGTGCTGTATCTCGCCAGCTACCTGGTGCGCCACCGCGAAGGCGTGGAGCGCAAGTTCTTCGGCGTGGTCAAGCCGATCGGCGTGGCGGCCGCGACCGCCGCGCTGCTGCTCGTGCAGCCGGATTTCGGCTCCGCCGCGCTGATCGCCGTGGTCACCGTCGGCATGGTCTGGCTGGCCGGCGCGCGCATGCGCTATCTCGTCATCCTGGGCACGCCCTTGGTTCCGGTGGCGATGTATCTGGCGTTGTCGACGGATTACCGCGTCAAGCGGCTGACCTCGTTCCTCGATCCCTGGAAGGATCCGTTCAACGACGGATTCCAGTTGACGCAGGCACTGATCGCGATCGGACGCGGCGAGTGGCTCGGCGTCGGGCTGGGCGCGAGCGTGCAGAAGCTCTTCTACCTGCCCGAAGCGCACACCGATTTCATCCTCGCGGTGATCGGCGAGGAACTCGGGCTCGCGGGCATCGTGTTCGTGCTGGGGCTCTTTGCGCTGCTCGTGGCGCGCGGATTGATGCTCGGCCTGCGTGGCGTGGAGGTCAATCAACCCTTCGCCGGCTACGTCGCCTTCGGAATCTCGCTGATGATCGGCTTGCAGGCGCTGGTGTCGGTGGGCGTGAACCTCGGGGTGCTGCCGACCAAGGGATTGACGCTGCCGCTGATCAGTTCCGGCGGCTCCAGCGTGTTGATGACCTGCGTGATGCTGGGCGTGCTGCTGCGCGCCAGTTTCGAAATACATCGCGCCGAGGATACGCGCCGCATGGCGACGCGCCGTGATCGCGATGCGCCATCGGCGCAGACGCGCGAGCAATCACGTTCCACGGATCAGCTTCCGCTCGCCGCGCGGGGTCGCGTCGAGCCGCATATCGGGCAGGTGCATGCGTATGAATGACACCGTGCCGATGCCCGCCCCGATCATGATCATGGCCGGCGGCACCGGCGGCCACATCTTCCCGGGACTCGCGGTGGCCGAAACGCTGCGCGCGCGCAAGGTGCCGGTGCTGTGGCTGGGCGCGTCCGAGGGCATGGAGACGCGACTGGTGCCCACGCGCAACATCGCGCTTCGCACCGTGGCAGTGTCGGGCGTGCGCGGAAAGAACATCCTCAAATGGATCTCCGCACCATGGATGCTGGCGCGTGCGGTGCTCGCCTCGCTGCGCATCCTGCGCGAAGAGAATCCGCGTTGCGTGTTGTCCATGGGCGGCTACGTGGCCGGCCCCGGCGGCATCGCCGCGTGGCTGACGCGCAAGCCGCTGCTGGTGCACGAGCAGAACCGTGTTCCGGGTTTCACCAATCGCGCGCTGTCGCTCGTGGCCCGGCGCGTGCTGGCCGGTTTCGCCGACGCGTTTCCGGAAAAAGTGCACGCGGAGTGGACAGGCAATCCCGTGCGCGCCGCGATCGCCGCGTTGCCGGTGCCCGAGCAGCGTTTCGCCACGCACGGCGATTCGCCCGCGCAACTGCTGGTGCTGGGTGGCAGCCGCGGCGCGCGCGCCCTGAACCTGCGCGTGCCGGACGCGCTGGCGCTGATCCCGGAAGACAAACGCCCGCGCGTACTGCACCAGTGCGGCGTCGATCACGTCGAAGCCACGCG
>DASXWZ010000008.1:0-10954 GCA_036503375.1 Rhodanobacteraceae bacterium
CTATGGTCTTCATGTCCTGGATCAGCTTGTCGTCCATGCCTTCCAGGCCGACGGGCCCCGATTCCAGGATGTCGCAGACGTGATCGCCCGCTTCGAACACGTCCCGGTAGCCGAGCACCAGCAGCGAACGGAACGGCGGGCTGTAAACCAGCCGCAGTTTCGCTTGGAGAATCGTGACGCAGGTGCCTTCCGACCCGACCAGCGCGCGTGCGACATGGAAGCCGTTCTCCGGCAGCAGCTCGTCGAGGTTGTAACCGGAGACGCGGCGCGGAATCTTGGGATAGCGCGCGCGGATCAGCGACGCATATTTGTCGCGCAGCTCGCGCAGCGCCTGGTAGATCTCGCCGCGGCGGCCACCGGCGTTGATGCTGCCTTGCAGCGCGTCGTCCGAGGTCGCACCGACGGTCATGCGGCAGCCGTCGTAGGTGAGGATTTCCAGTTCCTCGACGTTGTCGGATGTGCGCCCGCCCATGACCGAATGCACACCGCAGGAGTTGTTGCCGAGCATGCCGCCCAGGGTGTTGTGCGTGTGCGTGGAAGGGTCGGGCGCGAAGGTCAGCGTGTGTTCCTCGGCTTTCGTGCGCAGGTGATCCAGGATCGTGCCCGGTTGCACCCGCGCGAATTTTTCCCCCGCATCGAGTTCGAGAATCTTGTGCAGGTACTTGGAGAAATCCATCACCACTGCGTGATTGCAGCACTGCCCGGCCAGCGAGGTGCCGCAGCCGCGCGACAGCAGCGGCGCGTCGTATTTGCGGCAGACCGCAACCGTTTCGATCACATCTTCGACCGATTTCGGGATCACCACGCCGATCGGCGGCTGGCGATAGTTCGATCCGTCGGTCGCGTACAGCGCGCGCGAACCCGGATCGAAGCGCACCTCGCCTTCGATCGCGGCGCGCAACTCCTGCTCCAGCGCCTGCGTATAGGCCGGCAGAGGGAGCGATGGTTTGCGTTTGCGTTCGAGCGAGCCGTCCATGCGCACCTCACCATTCGCCCTGAACGCAGCGCGGCGGGCGTGAAATCGAGGGACGTGCATTTCGATTTCGTCCGCTTCGTTCACTGCGCTCGGCGCGGACGGAATCTGACGCCGCGTTGCGCTTCATCACTGCTCGATGCACTCTGCATGTCCGCAGCCGCAGGCGCCGCCCTGCACGCGCATGTCGGCGCGATCCGGGTTTTCGTCCGCATTGCGGCAATGATCGCTGCAATACTGCTGCCCGCTTTCCACGTCGCAGCGGCAGCCTTCGTGCCGGCAGCGTTGCCGGGGATGATCGATTTCCATGGTGAACCTCCTTGTCGCTCACTCGAACACGCGATAGCGCTCCGCATCCTGATGCCTGAACTCCAGCCCCATGCCCGGCCGCGACGGATCGGGGTGCAATGCGCCGCCGGCCGGATTCAACACGCCTTCGAACAGCATCCCCTCGATGCGAACGTGGTCGTGGAAATATTCGATGTGCCGCAGCGGACGCGACGCACAGGCCGGATGCGCGTGCAAGGCCGGCGCGCAATGTGCCGACAACGGCAGGTTGAAAGCCTCGCAAAGCGCGCTCGCGCGCAGGAAACCGCTGATGCCGGCGCAACGCGTGGCGTCGGCCTGCAAAACGTCCACGGCGCCCGCTTCCAGCATCCGGCGGAAATAGCCCGAGTCGTAGCCGTACTCGCCCGCGGCGATGTCGATTTCCGCCGGCGCGCGATCACGCAACAGTCGCAATCCCGCCAGATCGTCCGAAACCACGGGCTCCTCGAACCACGCCACGTCGTATTCGGCGAAACTGCGTGCGAGGTTCAACGCCTGCTTGCGCGAATAGGCGCCGTTGGCGTCGACGAACAACTGCGCGTCGTCGCCAACGGCTTCGCGCGCTACGCCCACCCGCGCTATGTCGCGTTGCGGTTCGCGGCCGATCTTGATCTTGGCCATCTTCAATCCTTCATCCGCCCAACCGGACAACTGCTCCCGCAGTTGCGCGTCGGTATACGAGGTGAAGCCGCCGCTGCCGTACACCGGCGCGGCTTCGCGCACCGCACCCAGCAGCCTGAACAGGGGCAGGTCCAGCAATTTCGCCTTCAGATCCCACAACGCGTTGTCGACCGCGCTGATCGCCATCGACGCGACGCCGGAACGGCCGAGGTTGCGGATGCGCGCCAGCATCGCCGACCAGGCGCCGTCGATGTCCATCGCATCGCGGCCTTCGACGATTTTCGCCAGCAAGTCGCGGATCAGCACCGCGGTGGAAATATCCGCGTAGCTGTAACCGATCCCGCACTTGCCGCCGGCTTCGATCTCCACCAGCACCAGCGTCGTCGAATCCCATTCCAGGGTGCCGTCGGACTCGGGCGCATCGGTGGGCACCGTGTACGCGCTCACGCGCGGCGCGGACAACACGATTTTTTCCATCGCGATCAGTCACCGTTGTCGGGGAACAGCGTGGCCATCGTTTCGCGCGCGGACTCGCGCAACATGCCGCGCGTGCCGGAATCGCCCTTCAACATGGATTCGGCGAACGCCTTCGCCTGCTTCAGGGTGATGTGCGGCGGCAACGGCGGCACCTCGGGATCGGTGATCGCCTCGATCACGCAGGGGCGATCCGCCGCCAGCGCTTCGTCCCAGGCCGAGCCGATCTGCTCCGGCTTGTTGACCATCACGCCCTTCAGGCCGATCAGTTCGGCATAGCGCGCGTAGGGGAAATCGATCACGTGCTGCGAGGCGTCGTACTTGGGATCGCCTTCCATCACCCGCTGTTCCCACGTCACCTGGTTCAGGTCGCGGTTGTTCAGCACCATGATGATCAACCGCGGATCCGCCCATTCCTTCCAGTAATCGCGGATGGTGATCAGCTCGGCATTGCCGTTCATCTGCATGGCGCCGTCGCCGACCAGCGCGATCGCCACGCGCTCGGGGAACGCGAACTTGGCCGCGATCACGTAGGGCACACCGGGCCCCATCGTCGCGAGTCCACCGGAGAGGGACGCCATCATGCCGCGGCGCACCTTGATGTCGCGCGCGTACCAGTTGGCCGCCGAACCGGAATCCGAAGAGAGAATGCAGTTGTCCGGCAGGCGCGAGGACAATTCCCAGAACACACGTTCGGGATTGACCGGATCGGCCTCTGCCATCGCGCGCGATTCCAATACGCGCCACCAGTGCTTCACGCCTTTTTCGATCTGCTCGCGCCAGCCACGGTCGGATTTGCGTTGCAGCAGCGGAATCAGTTCGCGCAACGTCGCTTTCGCATCGCCGACGAGATTGATGTCCATCGGATAGCGGATCGACAGCATCGCCGGATCGATGTCGATCTGCACGCCCCTGGCCTGGCCTTCCTTCGGCAGGAATTCCGAATACGGAAAGCGCGAACCGACCATCAGCAGCGTGTCGCACTCCATCATAAGGTCCCAGCTCGGCTTGGTGCCGAGCAGGCCGATGGACCCGGTGACGAACGGCAGATCGTCCGGCAGCGCGGCCTTGCCCAGCAGCGCCTTCGCCACGCCGGCGCCCAGCAAATCGGCGACCTCGATCACTTCGTCGGTCGAGTCCAGGGCACCGGCGCCCACCAGCATCGCGACCTTGCTCCCGGCATTCAGCAATTCCGCGGCCGCACGCAGATCGCGTTCCATCGGCACGACGTGCGGTGGGCTATAGCCAAGGCCCGAATGGACGGTGCCGTGCTGCCGCGGCGGCTTTGCCACCGCGTCCAGTTCCTGCAGATCGTTCGGAACGATGATGCAGGTCACCGCGCGTTTCGAAATCGCGATGCGCAATGCGCGATCGACCACGTGCCGAACCTGCGCGGGCACGGTGATCATTTCCACATACTCGGAAGCGACGTCCTTGAACAGCGAGGTCAGGTCGACTTCCTGCTGATACTGTCCGCCCAGTGCGGCACGCGCCTGTTGTCCCACGATTGCCACCACCGGCATGTGGTCGAGCTTGGCGTCGTACAGACCGTTCAGGAGATGGATCGCGCCGGGGCCGGAGGTCGCCATGCACACCCCTACTTCGCCGGTGAACTTGGCGTGCGCGCAGGCCATGAACGCGCACATCTCCTCGTGGCGCGCGCGCACCAGTTTCATCCTCCCCTCGGTGCGATTCATCGCGCCCATCAATCCGTTGATGCCGTCGCCGGGATACCCGTAGATGCGGCGCACGCCCCACTCGTGCAGGCGGTGGATCAGGAAATCGCCGACGGTTGCGCTCATGGAACCTCCTTGTCCGGCCCGCGGAATCGCTCGCGAATCCCCGGATCGAGTCCGGGGTGGCCTTTGCGCGAAAGCCCGAGTTTGCTTCCGGCAAGGTCAACATCGCGCGAAATTCACGCGACCTTTGCGCCGCGCGCGCACTTTGCGCTAACGTGAAAGCGCTGCAACTCTCGCTGCGCTCGCGCCTTCCGCGTACGCAGCGCCTCGCACAAGGACGGCGGGTTGGCGCAGATCTTCTCCACGCATTTTGGTTTCCTGTTCCGGCTGGGCGCGCTCGCGGCGCTGGTGATCATCATCGCGGTGATCCTGCTGTGGCGCGCGGTGATGGCTTATCCGGCGGGCGTGCAGGACGCCCTGGAACAGCCGGTGCCCTTCAGCCACAAGCACCACGTCGGCGAAGACGGCATCGATTGCCGTTATTGTCACGCTTCGGTGGAACGCTCGGCTTTCGCGGGCATTCCGTCGCTTTCGACCTGCATGACCTGCCACTCGCAGCTCTACACCGATCAGCCGATGCTGAAGCCGCTGATCGCTTCATACGAAAGCGGCGTGGCATTCCACTGGCAGCGGCTGCACAAGCTGCCGGACTTCGTCTATTTCGATCATTCGATCCACGTCGCCAAGGGCGTCGGCTGCGAGACCTGCCACGGGCGCGTCGACGAAATGCCGCTGATGGCGCGCGTGGCGCCGCTGACGATGCAGTGGTGCCTCGATTGCCATCGCAATCCGCAGAAATACCTGCGCCCGCACGATCGGGTCTTCAGCATGGGCTGGCAGGCGAAGGATCAACTCGCGCTGGGGGAAAAACTGGTGCGCGCGTACCACATCGACACACGGAGGCTGACGGATTGTTCCGTCTGTCATCGCTGATGCCGCGACAGACCACTTCGCCGCCGTTCGATCTCGATGCAGCGCGCGCACGACTGCGCGATGCGAGCGGGCCGCGTTACTGGCGTTCGCTGGAAGAGCTGGCGGATGCGGAAGGTTTCCAGGCGTGGTTGAAGACACGGTTCCCGCAACTTTCGCAAGACGCACCTCTGGACCGGCGCGGGTTTTTGAAATTCATCGGCGCCTCGATGGCGCTGGCGGGCTTGACCGCGTGCAGCCATCCGCCGCAGACAGAACTCGTGCCGTACGTGCACGGACAGAGCGAATGGGCCGCCGGACTGCCGCGCTACTTCGCGACCACGCTGACGCGCAACGGCTACGCGCAAGGCGTGCTGGTGCGAAGCGACGAAGGCCGTCCGACCAAGATCGAGGGCAATCCGCAGCATCCGGCCAGCCTCGGCGCCACCGACATCTTCGCGCAGGCGGCGATCCTGCAACTTTGGGATCCGGATCGCTCGCAGTCGCTGATGCACGCCGGAGAATTTTCGACGTGGGAGGAATTCGCCGCGGCATGGGCGGCGTTGCGCACGCGTTTCGATCGGAATCGCGGACAAGGCCTGCGTGTGCTGACGCGCACGATGACCTCGCCTACGCTCGCCGCGCAACTCGCCGCGTTCCAGGAAAAATATCCCGATGCGCGCTGGCACGTGCACGAGCCCGGCGGCGCTTCGCTTTCACAAAGCCAGGATGCGCGAGGTGCGCCGATCTCGGCGCATCATCACTTCGATCGCGCCAGGGTGATCCTCGCGCTCGATGCGGATTTCCTTTCCGACCCGGCCGGAGGTGTGCGCTACTCGCGCGATTTCATTTGGACGCGCGATCCGGAGCGCGGCGCGATGTCGCGCTTGTACGCAGTCGAACCCACGCCGTCGATCACCGGGATGATGGCCGATCATCGTTTGCCGCTGGAGTCCGCGCGCATCGGCGAGTTCGCGCAAGCGTTGACACAACGACTGGATGCGGCCGGCGCGGATGCCGGTGGCGCATCGATGCCGGCGCAACGTGCGCGCTGGCTGGATGCGCTGGCGGACGATCTGCGCGGCGCAAATGGTGCCTCGCTGATCGTTGCGGGCTTCGCGCAGGCACCCGCAGTGCACGCGGCGGTGCACGCGATGAACATTGCGCTGGGCAACGTCGGCACGACGGTCGAATACGGCGCAACGATCGAAGCGCTGCCGAAGCAGGTGCTCGCTCCGCGGGCAAACGACGACGGCTCGCTGCGTGCACTCGCCATCGCGATGCGCGCAGGGCAAGTCGATACGCTGTTGGTTCTGGACGGCAATCCGGTCTACGACGCGCCGGCCGATCTGGAATTCGCCGCTGCCCTGCAGCGTGTGCCGCACCTGCTGCACCTCGGCCTGTATCGTGACGAAACCGGCGCGCTGGCGGAATGGCATCTGCCAATGTCGCACGAACTTGAAGCCTGGGGCGATGCGCGCGCGTTCGACGGCACCGCTTCGATCGCGCAACCGTTGATCGCGCCGCTGTATGGCGGCAAATCGGCGATCGAATTGATGTCGCTGCTGCTGGACGGCGATTTCGCCGATGGCCGCGCGGTGGTGAAACGCCAGTGGTCTTCGGAGTTGAAAGACGACGATGCCTGGAATGCGGCGTTGCAGGCGGGCGTGGTCGCGAATACGGCGCTGCCGCCGACCTCGGCGCATGCCCCTCGAGGCGCAAATCGCGCCAGCCCGTCGGTTTCGTCCGCATTCGACCAGAACATCGGGAAACTCGAACTGCTCTTTCGCCCCGACCCCACCATCGGTGATGGAGATTGGTCGAACAACGGTTGGTTGCAGGAATTGCCCAAGCCGCTGACGCAACTGGCCTGGGACAACGTGGCGCTGATCTCGCCCACGCTGGCGGCGCAACATCGATTGAACAGCGGCGACGTGGTCGAATTGCGTTCGCATGGAAGGAAACTGCGTGCGCCGATCTGGATCATGCCGGGACAGGCGCCACGCGCCGTCACGGTGCATCTGGGTTACGGCCGCACCCGCGCGGGCCGCGTCGGGAATGGACAGGGCTATAACGCGTACGCCCTGCGTACTTCGGATTCACCGTGGCAGGCCGACGACCTGCAAATCGTCCCCACCGGCGAGCGGTACGAACTCGCCACGACGCAGCATCACTTCAACCTGGAAGGCCGCGATCTGGTGCGCACCGGCACGCTCGTGGAATTCCTGCACGATCCGCGCTTCGCGTCCGCGCACGACAGGTACGACGGGAAAGCGCCATCGCTTTATCCGGATTACCCGAAAGGCGAATACGCCTGGGGCATGAGTATCGATCTCAACGCCTGCATCGGCTGCAAGGCGTGCACGATCGCCTGCCAATCCGAGAACAACATTCCCGTGGTCGGCAAGGACCAGGTGCATCGCGGCCGCGAAATGCACTGGATCCGCGTGGATCACTATTACGAAGGGGATGCCGAAAATCCTGCCGCGGTGAATCAGCCGGTGCCGTGCATGATGTGCGAACACGCGCCGTGCGAACTGGTCTGCCCGGTGGATGCCACCGTGCACGATTCGGAGGGCCTGAACGTGCAGGTCTACAACCGCTGCGTCGGCACGCGCTTCTGCTCCAACAATTGTCCGTACAAGGTCCGGCGTTTCAATTTTCTCCAGTACGCGGACAAGCAGACGCCGCAGTACGAAGCGATGCGCAATCCGGAGGTGTCGGTGCGTCGCCGCGGCGTGATGGAGAAGTGCACCTACTGTATCCAGCGCATCGAAACCGCACACATCGCCGCAGATAAAGAGAACCGCAAACTGCGCGACGGCGAAGTGGTGACGGCCTGCCAGGCCGTATGCCCCACGCAGGCCATCCGCTTCGGAGACATTGCCGATCCGCATTCCGCCGTGTCGAAAGCGAAACAGTCGCCGCGCAACTACGCCATGCTGGCCGAACTCGGCACGCGCCCGCGCACGACGTATCTCGCGCGCATCCGCAATCCGAATCCCGCGTTGAAGGACGAAACATGAGCGCCGCCGTTTTCACCCACGTAGCCCGGATGGAGGCGCACAGCGCCGCAATCCGGGTTGTCGCACTCAGAATCCCGGATTCCGCTTCGCTGCATCCGGGCTACGCAAAGAGCATGTCATGAGTGCTGTGATTTCCAACGACGCGCTGCCGCCGGTGATCGAACCCGGCCAGAACGCCAGCACGATCACAACGGAAATCTCGGCGATCACGCTGCAACGGCCGACCGGCTGGTTGTGGATCTTCGGGCTGCTGATCTCGCTGGCGCTGGGCGCCTTGCTGTTCGTCGGCATCTGCTGGCTGCTCTACGCGGGCGTCGGCATCTGGGGCATCAACATTCCCATCGCATGGAGTTTCGCGATCGCGAACTACGTGTGGTGGATCGCGATCGGCATGGGCGGCACCTTCATCTCCGCCGGCATGTATCTCGCGCGCCAGCCCTGGCGCAATTCGATCAACCGCTTCGCCGAGGCAATGACGGTGTTCGCTGTCTCCGTGTCGGGTTTGTTTCCGATCTTTCATCTCGGCCGGCCCTGGTTCTTCTACTGGCTATTCCCGTATCCGGACGTGATGAACGTCTGGCCGCAATGGCGCAGTTCACTGGAGTGGGATTTCTGGGCGATCCTCGCCTACCTGATCGTTTCCATTCTTTATTGGTACGTCGGGATGCTGCCCGACCTCGCGACCTTGCGCGATCGCGCGCCGACCTTGGCGAAAGCGCGCTTCTACGGCTTGCTCGCGCTGGGCTGGCGTGGCGAAGCGCGCCACTGGATGCGCTTCGAACAATTCAATCTGATTACCGCCGGCATCGCGGTGGCGCTGGTGTTCTCGGTGCACAGCATGGTGGCGCTGGATTTTTCCGAAGGCCTGGTGCCCGGCTGGCACGAGACGATCTTCCCGCCCTTCTTCATCGCGGGCGCGCTGTTTTCCGGTTTCGCGATGGTCCTGGTGCTGGGCATTCCGCTGCGGCGCTGCTACGGCCTGCAGGCGTTCCTCACCGATCGACACATCGTCAACATGGCGAAGATGATGCTGTGCGCGGGGCTGTTCGTGGACTACAGCTACTTCAGTGAAATCTTCACTGCGTTCCAGTCGATGGATCGACACGACTTGGCGATGACGCTGCACCGTTTGTACGGCGCGTATGCCTGGGCGTTCTGGGGCACGATCCTGTTCAACGTCCTGAACATCCAGTTGCTGTGGTTCCCGCGCGTGCGGCGCAGCCACGCGGCGGTGTTCCTGATTTCCATCGGTGTGCTGATCGGCATGTGGCTGGAGCGCTTCATGCTGATCGTCAGCAGCCTGTACCAAGGCTTCGTTCCTTCGGCCTGGGGCATGTTCTGGCCGACGTTCTGGGACCTGGCGTTCCTCGCCGGCTCGGTCGGGCTGTTCTTCCTGATGTTCCTGCTGTTCGTGCGATTGCTGCCGGTGCTGTCGATGTTTGAACTGCGCAAGCTGGCGCACCAGTCCGGCAGCGGCGGGGTCGAGCGCGGAGGCGAACCGTGAGTGAACGCCTGCTCGGATTGCTGGCGGAATTCGCCGACGCCGAACAACTGCGCGGCGCGGTGCTGCGCGCGCGGCACGAACGGTATGCCGATGTCGAAGCATATTCGCCATATCCGGTCGACGGCCTGACCGAGGCGATGGACATCGGCCGTGCGCACCTGCCGTTCTGGATGCTGCTGGGTGCGATCGGCGGCGGCGGCTTCACGTATTGGTTGGAGTGGTATTCGGCGGCGATCGATTACCCAATCAACGTCGGTGGGCGGCCGGCTTTTTCGTGGCCGGCATTTCTGCCGCCCGCGCTGGAAATGACCCTGCTGTGGGCCGTGCTGGCAGGCCTGCTCGCGATGCTGATCGGCAATCGGCTACCGCGCGTGCACCATCCGCTGTTCTCGGTGCGCACGTTCGATCGCGCGAGCAGCGATCGGTTCTTTCTCCTGCTGCGTACGGCTGATCCGCGGTTCGAACCGCGACGCGCGCTGGAATTCCTGCGAACGCTGTCGCCGCTGTCGATCAGCGAGGTGATGGAGTGAAGGCGCGCGCGCTATTGCTTATTGGCGCGCTGGTCGCGCTCGCCGGTTGCGAGCGCGGCATGCACGAGATGTACGACCAGCCGAAATACAAGCCGCTGAAACCGAGTTCCTTTTTTGCGAACGGCAATTCCTCGCGGCCGCAGGTGCAAGGAACCCAGGCACGTTCCAGTGGTGCATTGGCCGGCGCCAGCAGCGGACGCAATGGAAAACTCTTGACTGCGCCGCAAGCGGCGCCGGTCAGCGGCGTGAACGCGCAAGGCAAGCCGCTGGCGCAGGGCGGTCCCGCCGCGCAACCGGATTATTCGAATCCCTTGCCGATCACGCCGCAACTGCTGGCGCGCGGCGAGGAACGATTCAATATCTATTGCGCGCCCTGCCACAGCCGTGCGGGCGATGGCGACGGCATGATCGCGCGCCGCGGTTTTCCGCACCCACCGAGTTACCACACCGGCGCGCTGCGCAACGCGCCGGACAGCCATTTCTACGACGTGATCACCAATGGCTACGGCGCGATGTTTTCGTATGCGGATCGCGTCAGTCCGCACGACCGCTGGGCAATCGTCGCCTACATTCGTGCGCTGCAATTGAGCCAGCACGCGCCGGCATCGGATTTGAGTGCGGAGGATTTGCAGAAATTGCGGGGAGCCACGCGATGACCGCCTGGCCGCCGCGCACCCGAACAGAATGGCTCGCGCTGGTCCTTGGCGTGGCGGCGCTGATCGCGTGCGGTTTGCTGGGGGCACACGCTCCAGGGCAGACGTTGATTTCGTACTCGTTCGCGTTCTTCTTCTTCACGGGCCTGAGCATCGGCAGCCTGGCGTTGTTGATGGTGCATGCACTGACGGGCGGCG
>DASXWZ010000009.1:0-5552 GCA_036503375.1 Rhodanobacteraceae bacterium
CACAGCGGCGCCGAGCAGCAGCGCCGGCCAGTGCCACAGATACCAGGCATATGAAATCCGTCCGATTGCCTGCATGGGTTTCAGCGCCAAGAACCGGTCGACTCCACCGATCGCGCCGCATCCGCCCGATGCCAGTACCAACGCGGCGCCCATCGATGGCAGGATTGCCCAGAAGCCTGGATAGGGCACGCGCTCGTCGAGCAGCACACCCGCTGCGACGATCAGGCACAAGCCCGCCCATCCAGCCACCCACAACATGTTTTGTCTGCGCGGAATTTGTGTGCCGGGCTGAAAATCCGGCGCGCCGAATCCCAGGAATACCAGCGCGCCGAGTGCGAACTGCCAGGCACGCGAAGGCATCATGTAGAACGCGAGCTGCGGTTGCGCGTAAGTCCAATACAGCGAAAGCGCAAAACTGAGCACCGCTGTCAGCAACATGACCCAGCCGAGCCGCCGCACGCTCGGTTCGCGTTTCGCGCCTTCCCACGCGCCCATCGCCAGCACCAGCAGCAGTGGCCATACGAGATAGAACTGTTCCTCCACGCCGAGCGACCAAGTGTGGAGGAACAGGTTGGCCTCGCTGCCCGGCGCGAAATAATCCATGCGCTGGAAGGCGAAATGGAAATTGCTCAGCCACAATGACGCCGCCGCTGCCGAAGATGCCTGTGCGGGTTGTTCGCCGGGCGCCAGCAGCAAGCGGCCGAGCACGCAGGTAACAGCGATCATCATGAGCAAGGCCGGCAGCAATCGCCGCAGGCGGCGTGCGTAGAAATTGGCGAAGCGGATCGTGCGTGCGGTGCGGATTTCCTGCACCAAGAGGCCGGTAATCAGATAACCGGACAACACGTAGAACACGTCCACGCCGACGAAACCGCCGGCCAGCCATTTGACCTTTGCATGCGCTGCGACTACCAGCAGGATGGCGATCGCGCGCAAACCCTCGATGTCGCCGCGATAACCGAGGCGGTAGACGTGCTTGGATTCCCCGTCGGTCATGTTTTGCATTCTCAATGCCGGGCCGTGGCTTCGACGCCGCCAGCCTGGCTCTGCAGTATCTTGATCTGCCTGTCCAGCCGCCCGAAGCTGTCCATTCGGCGCAACGCTTCGATCTGCTGCCGCGCGTCGGCGGCTTGCCCGGAAATCGCGAGCATGTGCGCGAGCTGGATGCGGTAAGCGGCTTCGTAAGGTGCCTTGGCGACCGCCATGCGCATGTAGCGGATCGCGATTGCCTGGTCGTGCAGCAAGTCGCGCGCGAAATCCGAATATGCCGCGACCAAGCGCGCGATCGGTCCGGGCCGCGAGAGCGCCGCGAGGAACGCGGTATTCAGTGGTGGGATCTGGAAATGGCAGTCGTTCTTCACCCGGCATTGCGTCAAAGAGATCAACGCGGAAATGTCTTCCTGCATCGTCGGCTGGCTACGCAGCTTGGCCGCCATGTCTTTCCAGAGCTGCGCATCGTCGCCGTGCGCGGCGTGGTCGGTGATCATGATCAGCGCCTGCTCGGGCAACGTGGACGCGCCGGGGATGGCCGCGGCGCGGCGCAGGTAAACCTTGGCTGCGTCCAGCGCCTCGCCCGGCGCGTAGTCCGATGCGATGATCAGCAGGCGGCCCGCTTCGTAATTCGCACGTGGCGAATCGGGATGACGGTTGGCTTCGGCCAGCGCCAGTCGTAAGGGATTGGACCAGTCCTGTGCGCGCAGATAGGTGACGCCGCCGAACCACATCAGCGCCACGAGCATCAGCGCGCCACGCATGATCGGCAGCGCTATGTGCCTGCGCAGGCCCAGCAGCAACGAAAACACCGCGAGCAGCACGCCGATCGAGGCGAAATAGTTGCGGTGTTCGTACACCAGTTCCAGCGGGATGACCGTCGCCGTCAACAGTTGCGCGGCGAAGAACCAGAGGATGCCGAGCGCGACCAACGGCAGGTGCCTGCGCAGCCACACGGCCGATGCGAGCAGTGCCGCGAGAAACAGGATCGCGGGCAACGTCGTAAGTGGTGAGAACAGGCCGGTCGAGAGCTTCATCTCGTCGTGGTAGACGCTGAGACTGGACGGATCGGGAAACAGCGTCCAGTGCAGGTACTTCACCAGCACGCGCGCTTCGGTCAGCAGGCGCTCGCCCAATGTGAAATCGCGGCCGTCCCACGCGGCGGTCTTGAGCACTCCCGGCAGCAGCCACGCCAGCCCGAATACCGCGGGCAGCAACAGCACGCACACGAACAGGACGACGACGCGGAGGTCGATCCTCTGTGCGCGATTGCGGAAGCCGAGCAAAATCCACTCGGCGAGGAAGGCATACACCGGCAACAACACCGACGATTCCTTGGAAAGCACGCCGATGCCGGTGCCCAATACCAGTCCCGCGATGGCGGTGGCGAAGCCTCGCCACTCTCCGGGGGCGTTCGTCGCAGCGAGCATGCGGCGACGGCCGCACAGATACATCCACAATCCCGCCAGCACGAAAACCTGGCACAGGCTTTCCATCCGCTGCACCACGTACAGCACCGCCATCAGGTTGATCGGCAGCAGCAGCCAGGCCACGGCGACCGCGAGCGACAGCCGCGTCGCAGCGGCTTCGTCGATCGCTGCTTCGCCGCGGCGCACGCACCACGCGCGAAACAACTCGCGCAGCGTGAAATACAGCAGCACGCCGTTGAGCAGGTGGATGCCGAGGTTGGTCGCCTTCATCGCCCCCGGGTTGCCCCCGCTGAAAAACCAGTTGAGCGCAAAGGTCAGCGAAGCGAGCGGCCGGCGGAAGGAGCTTGAAGGCGAGGACCATGCCGCATTGGCCCAGTTGGCCAACGTCGAGTGCGCGACGTGGATCGCCGCGTTGTCAACGATGTTGGGATAGTCGTCGAACACGAAGCCGCCGCTGAGGCCGGGCCAGTACACCAGCGCGGTCACGAGCAACGCGGCGGCGAGACAACACAGGATCAGCGGATGGATTCGATGGCGCACGTGTGCGTTGCCTTGGACGAAGACAGGCGCAAGCCTAACCGCGCGCCGGGGAGTTTGCCGATGCGGGTAGCTTCTTCGCCGCCGCGTCGGCTTGCAGTGTCGCGCGTAGCCGCGCGGTTTCATGTTCCCAGTAATGTTGCCGTTCCAGCACCCAGGCGTGGATGCGCGGCATGCCGAATGCCGGGTTTCGCTTTGGCGGCAACGTCGCGTAGAAGTCGAGGTGTTGCAGTCCGAGTTCGGGATGGCCGCGCGCTCCGAATGTTGCGGCCTGCTCGAGCGCTGCGTCCGGCGTCGGATCGAGCGACAGCCCTTCGTCGAAGGCATGCAGCGCCGCTTTCGGAGCGCCTTCCTCCAGATCGAGCAGGCCTTGCATGTGGTCGAGGTCCTGTTGCCGCCCCGGAACGGTTTTCCAGCCGGGATTGCGGCGGGCCGCATCCAGCATGGCCTGCAGCGAAGCTGCATCGATACCCGGACAACTGCGTTGTGCGTAGAGATTCAGCGCCCGATCGAACCAGTGGAACGCCAGTTGCGCGCCGGCCCTGGAATGCTCCAGCGCGTCGTCGAGCGCCGCAAGCGTCGTAGCCTGCGCGCCGCCCAGCTCGCACTGGGCGCCGATCATGTTTACCGGCAACTGGATGTCGCCCGGATGTTTTTCAATCTCGGCCTGCAATCGCCGGACTGCGAGTTCCGGGTGACCGTGAGCGATTTCGAATTGCGCGGCATTGGCTTGCGCGCGCGCGGAATCGGGATTGTGGACCGCCCAAACCAGCGCCTGGGAATAGGCATCACCCCAGAGCGATGCGCGGAAGAATGTCAGCGCGCCGAGCAGCGCCAGGAACGCCACCGCCGCTGCTGCGCGCGCTGCACCGCGATTGCCGGGTGCAAACAGGACGAGCCCTAGTGGCCAGAACATCAGCAGCGCCGGCAGGTAATTGCGGTGCTCGTAGTACAGCTCCAGCGACAACCAGGTGCTTTCGATCAGTTGCCCCGCGAAGTAGAACAGGATCGCCAGCGCCAGCGCGGGATGTTTTTTGCGCAGCGCGAATCCGGCGCCGATCAGGGCCAGCACCAACAGCACGCAGGGCAGCGTGGTCCAGGGATGCAGCAGGTCGGTCGAAGCCGTGAAGCCGTCGGTGAACAGCCCGCGCGAATAGGCACGCGGCAGCCAGAGCAGGGCGAGATAATCGGTTAGCGCGCGCGCCTCGCTCAGCAGGCGCTGCGGCACACTCCAGTCGCGCATGGAATGTGCGAAACGCACCGAGCCCGGAATCTGCGCCAGCAGCCAGGCGAACAATGCGAGCGTCGGCAGGACCAGCAGCACGATCACCGCGACGTTTCGTGCGCGCTCCAGGCGCATCGAAGGCATCGGCTGCCTCGGCGCCAACACGAGCCATTCGATCAGCAGCAGCAGCAATGGCAGCAGCGCGCCATTGCCCTTGCTGAGCACCGCCAGCAGCGTGCAGCCGCCCGCGGCCAGTGCCATGCCGACCAGGCCGCGCGCGGCGTTTCCGTTCGCCAGCACATTGCGCGCGGCGATCCAGCCGAGGATGCCGAGCAGCACGAAAGTCGCGGGCAACATTGCCTCGCGCTGCACGATGTACAACGTGGTCGAAACGAACAGCGGATGCAGCAGCCAGGCGCCAGCGCCGAAGAGGGCGGCGAACGCCGAGGTCGATGCTTGCCAGGATGAATCCCTCTCCCCTCGGGAGAGGGGCAGGGGTGAGGGTATGGGTCTTGCGACATTCCGCGCGGAACCTGAACCCTCATCCGGCGCTTCGCGCCACCTTCTCCCGGAGGGAGAAGGAACAGCAGAACATCGGTGGACGTCAGCCTTCCCCATAGGGAGAGGGGAACAGCAAAGCATCCGCCCCAGCCGCAGCAACACTGCATACAGCAGCGCGCCGTTCAACAGATGCAGCAAGACGTTGGTGATCTTGAACGCGCGCGGACCGGCGGGCCAGTCACGCGCGTCCAGCAGAAAGCTTGCGAGTGTCAGCGGGCGGCCGGTGGGATCGGCGGTGCCGGAAGTAAGATAACGCGCCAACGTCGCGGCGTTGTCCAGCGGCCCAGTGGCGCCTATCGCGGGCAGGTTGGCGTAATCGTCGAAGAGGAAACCGCCGGACAAACCGGGGTGATAAACAAGCCAACCGGCAACCAGTACCAGCGCCAGCACCGCACACGGGATGAGCGCGCACGTTCGCCATGATGCCGGCCATCGGCCGGCCGCACGCTGCGCTTCGGGTTGGCTCGCTGGATCCATGGCGCGGCAAGCTTACGGCATTGGCGCATCGCGAAAAAAAGAAGGGCCGCACTGGGCGGCCCTCGAAGCGAAACGTGCAGCGTGTTTATTACTGGCCCGCGCCGCGGCAGGATGCCGGCAGGTACTTGTCAGGGATAGGCTTCGAGCTGGTTGTGGAGTTGCAGTGCCACTCGGTGCTGCCGGCGTGTGAGATGGGAGACAGGACGAGGATGTCGCCCGCGAGATGGGTATTGGCCTTGTTGCCATACAGAACCGCAATTTGTCCCTTACTCACGCCGCCATCGGCCCCGATGCCAAGTTGTGTCGTGTATTTGCCGTTGATGCTGGTGTTC
>DASXWZ010000010.1:0-2534 GCA_036503375.1 Rhodanobacteraceae bacterium
ACGAATTCGTGGCCGATCACCAAACCGGGCTTGATCGTCCGCTGCGCCCACTCGTCCCAATTGTAAATGTGCAGATCGGTGCCGCAGATCGCGGTCTTCTCCACCTTGATCAGCACTTCGTTGGGGCCGACCTCGGGTACCGGCGCTTCGTCCATCCAGATGCCACGGGCAGGCTCGCGCTTGACCAGCGCCTTCATCATCTGCGGCATCGAAGCACTCCCGGAAGCAACCTGGCGATCTGCAAATTATAAGCGCAGCGCTTTCGCGCGCGGAAACTCATGCACCAGCGCCGCCGACGACCGAGAGCGTATCCTGTGCTTCCTGCAACGCGCGCCAGCGGTCCGCATCCATCGGCCGCGCGAAATGGTAGCCCTGCAGGCGATCCACGCCGTGCTGCTCGAACCAGCCCAGTTGCGCGGCGTTCTCCACGCCTTCGACCGTCACTTCCAGGCCGAGACTGTGCGCGAGCGTCACGATCGCGGCCACGATGGCGGCGGTGCGCGCATCCACCAGCACTTCGTTGCCGAAGCTGCGGTCGATCTTCAAACAGTCCACCGGCAACGCGCGCAGGTGGCTCAGCGACGAATAACCCGTGCCGAAATCGTCCAGCGAAACGCCCACGCCCAGCGCACGCAGGCGCGTCAGGCATTCGGTGGCACGGTCGATGTCGTCCAGCGCGCCCGATTCCACCACCTCCAATTCCAGCCGGTGCGGATCGAGACCGGTCGATGCCAGCACCGCGCGTACCAGTTCCGGGAAATGTTCGCGCTGGAAACTGCGCGTGGAGATGTTCACCGCCACCGTGAGCGGCTTGCCGTCGTGCGTGCGCCACTGCTGCGCTTCGCGGCAGGCGCGTTCGAGGACGTGGCGATCGAGATCCTCGATCATCCCCAGCCGTTCCATCTCGCCGATGAACATGTCCGGCGCCAGCAGGCCGCGCTTGGGATGCCGCCAGCGCACCAGCGCTTCGGCCCCGGCGAACTGATGGTTGCGCGCGGCCAGCAGCGGCTGGAAATACAACTCGAACTCGCCGCGCAGCAGCGCGCGCCGCAACTCCGCCTGCAATCCGAGTCGCGTCAGCACCAGCGAATTCATTTCCGTCGAATAGAAATGGAAGCGGTTGCCGCCTTCATCGCGCGCCTGCTGCGCGGCGGCTTCCGCGGCGGCGATCAGCGGCGCGGCCTGATTGGCGTCATCGGGCGACAGCGCGACGCCGATGCTGGCCGACAGCGCGAGCTCGCGGCTGCCGCTGAAGAAGGGCGCACGCAATACCGCGAGGAGATTGTCCGCGGTTTCGGCCAGATCGTCGGTGGTATGCGCGTGCGGCACGATCTGCACAAGCCGCCATTCGGACAGGCGCGCAGGGCGCGGCCAGCCGGGCAGGGCGCATTCCTCCACGCGCTCGGCGGCCTGCGCCATCAGCGCTTCCGCCGCGACCATGCCCAGCGAACTGCTCAGCATGTCGGCCTGGTCGATGCGGATCAGCAAGGCCGAAGTGCGCTGGTTGGTCCCGCGCAACATGGATTCCAGATCCGAGAGCAACCGGCGCCGGTTGGGAAAGCCGGTGACCGGATCGAAATCGCGCAGCCTTCGCAGCGCGGTGTCGGCACGCTCGTAGCGCAGGCGTTCGTCTTCCAGCAGCCACACCACCAGGCCGTAGCCGATGAACAACTGCGCGATCAGGTCCAGCACGCCAATGTAGGGCGCCCAGCCGATGCGCGCGCCGAATTCGCCTTCGGCGATCAGGATCGCCAGCGCGTGCAACAGTTGCACGCCGTACGCGCCGACTGCGAAAGCCGCCACGCGCGCGCCCAGGCCCGATCGCCGCGCGCGCCGCCACAGCAGGATCGCCACGATCAGATATGCCGCGCCGGTCAATGCGTAACGCAAGGCGCTGCGCAGCACCACGCGTTGCATCGAAACCGAGGGCGGGCCGGCGAACAACAGCGTCGTGACGATGCCCAGCAACAACGAGATGCCCAGCAGGCCCCACACCATGCGCGGCGTGGGCGGGCGCCGCCCCAGCACGGCCATCGTGCCCAGCGCCAGCAACGCGATCTGCAGGTACTCGGCGACCAGCGAGGCGGCGCTGACGGCCATCCGCAGCGGCGTCGAACCCAGCGGCGGTTCGCCCAGATCGGTCGAAGCCAGCGCGGCCACCAGATAGAACGCCAGCGCGATGAACGACAATCCCCACAGCCGCAGGTGTTCCAGCTTCGAGACGCGGTAGTAGTACGCGAAGATGGCGGCCTGCGCGACCGCGCAACCTGCCTGCGCGAGGTACAGCACCAGCTCGAGACCATGCCCTGCGTTCATCGCCTGCGGACCTTGTCGGAACCCAAGCCACTCATTTCGATGCCGCGGAGCGGCAACGAAGCCTCGAACGTCGGACTATCAAACTGCGGCACCGGCATCATGTAAAGCGGCACTGCCGCATTGGCGGCCTAGAATGCGCCAATACCTGGCTCTTTGCACGTGATCGATATGCGCCGACCGCCACTGCGCGTGACGGATTTGGGTGACGCAAACAAAGC
>DASXWZ010000011.1:0-2752 GCA_036503375.1 Rhodanobacteraceae bacterium
GCATGTCCATGAGATCCTCCGGCAGCCCTTCAGCGTGGCGCCGCACCACGCGGAAATCAAGCGCAGCGCCGGCCCCCTCGGCTACGATGCATGCGATGAACACCTCGCGCGCCGACGACCTGCACGCGCTGCTTCGGCGCAGCGAAGTGTTCAGCCACCTGCGCGACAAGGAGCTGGATGCGCTCGCGGCGGAGATGGCGTGGTTCTCGCTGCCGGGCGGTGCCACGCTGTTCGAGTCCGGTGATGCATCGGACGCGCTGTACCTGGTTCGTACCGGCAGCCTCGGCGCATTCGGTGTGCCGCTATCCGGCGGCGCCACGCGCCTGCTGGGCGTGATGCCGAGCGGCGCGACGGTGGGCGAGCTGGGACTGATCACCGGCCAGCCGCGCGCAGCTTCGGTACGCGCCCTGCGCGATTCGGAATTGCTGCGCCTGTCCCGCGCGGGGTTCGATGAGCTGGTGCGAACGCATCCCGAAGCGATGCTGGGTGCGGCCCGCAGCGCCACCGCGCAACTGCTGGCGCGCACGCGAGAGCGCGGCAAGGGCGAACCGGTGGACGCGCCGCGCACCTTCGCGATCCTGCCGTTCGATCGCGGCGTCGCCGTGCGCGACTTCGCCGAACGCCTGCGCAAGCACCTGCTGGTGTACGGCGACTGCCTGTTGATCGATGCCGCGCTCGGCCGTGGCCGCAGCACCGAATGGTTCGCGGAGCGCGAAAGCGAAGTGCGCTTCGTGCTGTACCTGGACGACGGCGATGGGGACTGGCGGCATTTGTGCGAGCGACAGTCCGACGCGTTGTTGTTCGTGGTGGACGCGGAACGATCGCCCGCACCCTGGACGGACGCAAGCGTGGCCGATTCGCAGTGCGCACGGCAACGGCCGCGCCACCTGATCCTCCTGCAACCGCATCCGCGTTTCATCTATGGCGCGGCGCACGGCTGGCGCGCCGCGCTGAAAGACGGCGAACTGCGTCATCACCATGCGCGTCACGGCGACGACTTTGCACGCATCGCGCGATTGCTGAGCGGCAACGGCACCGGCCTGGTGCTGTCCGGCGGCGGCGCGCGCGGTTTCGCGCAGATCGGCGTGATCCGCGCGCTGCGCGAGGTCGGGATCGTGATCGACAGCGTGATCGGCACCAGCATCGGCGCGATCATCGGTGCGGGCGTGGCCTACGAGTGGGACGACCAGAAGATGCGCGAGGCTTACAAGCGCGCGCTGGTCGACGGCAAGCCGCTCTCCGACTGGACGCTGCCGCTGGTCGCGCTGACCCGCGGCGGCCGCACCACGATGTTGTTGCGCGAAGCCTTCGGCGAGATCGACATCGAGGATCTGCCGCTCGATTTCGCCTGCCTTTCCGCCGATCTCACCAGCGGCTGCGCCGTGGTGCATCGAGAAGGCCTGTTGTGGCTCTGGCTGCGCGCCTCCAGCGCCGTGCCCGGGATACTGCCGCCGTTGCTGCACGATGGCCATGTCTATGTCGACGGCGCGGTCATCAACAATCTGCCGACGGACGTGCTGAGCGATGAAGGCTTGCGCCGCATCGTCGCGGTCGACATCAGTGCGGACGACATGCTGACCGCACACGTGGACGAAACCGCATCGCCGTCGTGGCCCGCACTGTGGGCGCAGCGTCGCGAAGGCAAGCGGCCCGACGCATTCTCGATCCTGGTGCGCGCGGGCATGTTGAATTCCGAAGCGGGAAGCGTGCGGCGGCGCGCGCTGGCAAGCCTGCTGCTGCGCCCGGACCTGGAAGCGATCGGACTGCTGGACTGGCACGAATTCGAACGCGCGATCGCGGCCGGTTACGGTTACACGCGACGGGCGCTCGAAGGCGCCGAGTTCTGACCTGCCCGCGCAGCTAGAATTTCTTCATGGCTATCAATATCCGTCCCTACAAGGACATCCATCCCAGGCTCGGCACGCGCGTGTACGTGGATCCCGCCGCGACGCTGATCGGCGACGTCGAACTGGGCGACGATGTCTCGCTCTGGCCCGGCAGCGTGGTGCGCGGCGACGTCGAACGCATCCGCATCGGCGCGCGAACGAACGTGCAGGACGGCGCGGTGCTGCACGTCACCCACGACGGCCCGTATTCGCCCGGCGGCTTTCCCTGCCTCGTCGGTGCCGATGTCACCATCGGTCACGCGGCGGTAGTGCACGCGTGCACCATCGAGGACGCCTGCCTGATCGGCATGCACTCGACGATCCTGGACGGCGCCGTGGTGCGCCGGCACGCGATGATCGGCGCGGGCGCGCTGGTGTCGCCGGGGAAAATCGTCGGGGAAGGCGAACTGTGGCTGGGCAATCCCGCGCGCTGCGTGCGCAAGCTCGGCGCCGGCGAGATCGAGCAATTGCACTACTCGGCCGCGCACTATGTGCGGTTGAAGGATGCATATCTCGCGGCTCCGTGACGTCGCTCCGGAGCTGGCCGAAGAACGGAGTCCTCTTATTTTTCGCGCAAGGCTCGCAACGCCTCATCTGTTCGGGGCCGCTTTCCGTGCCAGTGCTCGAAGGAATCGGCCGCCGTTTCGACCAGCATCCCCAGGCCGTCGAGCGTCCGCGTCGCGCCTGCGACGCTCGCCCAGTCCAAAAACGATCGCGCCACTTTGCCATAGGCGAGGTCGTACGCCACCGTTGCACTTGAAACCAGCGACGCCGGCAGCTGCATCGTCGCACCCAGCACGCCCGCGGAAGTCGCATTGAAGATCAGATCGAACGCGCCGCAACTTCCCAGCGAGCTCCATTCGGAA
>DASXWZ010000012.1:0-12218 GCA_036503375.1 Rhodanobacteraceae bacterium
GTGGACGCAGCAACAGCAGGGCCAGCATGACCAGCGCGATCGCGACGCCAACCAGCAGGAGGATCGACAACACGGAAGTATCCAAGGAAGAGAGATCCGACATGCGGGCAAGTGTACGCGCCGGCGTCTCAGCGGGTGAGGCTGTCGGCCGCCTCGTTCAAGTCCTCGATGTGTTGTTCCCACCAGCGCGGCTCGGCGACGTGGCCGAACGCGGCCGGGAACGCCGGATCGTGCCAGCGTTGCGCGATCCAGCCAGCCCAATGCACCTGCCGCATCGCGCGCAGCGCCGGAATCAAGGCGCGTTCGCGCGGATCGAAATCGCGGAATTGGGCGTAGCCCTCCATCAGCGCATCCAGCGCGGCATCGTCGTTGGCCAGCATCCACAGATCCTGCACCGCCGGCCCGGTTCGCGCGTCGTCCAGATCGACGAAGTGCGGGCCGGTATCCGTCCACAACAGATTTCCGGGATGGCAATCGCCGTGCAGGCGGAGGTGCGGGATTGCACCCGTCGCTTCGAATCGCACGTCGACCGCGGCATGGACGCGCGCGGTCGCCCTTCGATATTCCTCGTGAAGACGCTGCGGCAACAGCGGCGAGGCCAGTACCGCGCGCGAAGGCGCAGCGATGAAGGTTTCGCGGTCGATTGCGCCGCGATGCAGGAAAGGCGCACGGGCACCGACGCCATGCATCCGCGCGATCAGCCGCCCGACCCACTCCAGCTGCTCGCGGGATTCAAGTTCCGGCGCGCGGCCGCCGCGGCGCGGGTAGATCGCATGGCGGAAGCCGCGATGCTCCAGCAAGGTGATGCCATCGAACGCCAGCGGCGCGACCACCGGAAGTTCGGCAACCGCCAGCTCGCGCGCGAAAGCGTGTTCCTCGGCGATCGCGGCATCGCTCCAGCGCGCGGGTCGATAGAACTTGGCGACCACGAATGCGCCGTCCTCGAGCCCGACCTGGTAGACACGGTTCTCGTAACTGTTGAGTGCGAGCAGCCGTCCATCGGGGCGCAACCGCACCGCGGCGATCGCATCCAGCACGCAATCCGGCGAGAGCGTCGCGTACGGCGCTTCGGCGCTCACTTCACGAGACGGCGCGCTGCGGCACGATCGCCATTGTCAGCCGCGAAATGCAGGTCAATTGTCCGGCTTCGTTCTCGATGCGAATTTCCCATACCTGCGTGCTGCGGCCGATGTGCAGCGGCCGCGCGGTGCCTGTGACGATGCCGTCGCGCACCGCGCGCAGGTGGTTGGCATTGATCTCCAGCCCGACAGCGGCAAAACCGCCTTCGCAGCAGAGCATCGCCGCGGTGGAGCCCAGTGTTTCGGCCAGCGCGACGGATGCGCCGCCGTGCAGGATGCCGTAAGGCTGGTGCGTGCGCGCGTCCACCGGCATGGTGCCGCGCAGGAAATCCTCGCCGATCTCGGTGATGCGGATGCCGATCGCACGCATCATCGTGTTCTCGCTCCAGCGCTCGATGGTGGCGAGGTCGTGGTGTTGCTTCCAAGTGGACATAGAAGCCCCGGATGAGTCGCGATCGTCCATGATCGCAAGATCAGGAAGCAGCCGTCCATGGTTGCACTTTTCGAAAAGCCTCAGTTCGTGCCGAGCGTAGCTTGCGCAGCAAGCGAAGTCGAAGCACGTGGACAGCACCCTGCGACTTCGCGCCAAGCGCCGTAGCCTGTCCTGAGCGTGTCGAAGGGCTCAGGGCGAATGGCATTTGACGGCGTTGCGCGAATCCAGACAGTTTCAGCGAGAATGCCGCGTATGGCATTTCGCGTCACTCTCCAGGCCAGCGGCAAGCGCTTCGATGTGCGCGAGGGCGAGACCGTGCTGGAAGCCGCGCAGCGCGCGGGTCTGGCGCTGTCGTATTCATGCCTGGCCGGCGTGTGCGGCAGTTGCAAGGCGACGCTGATCGAAGGCGAGTGCGGTTATCCACGCAATCCTCCGTCGGCATTGTCGGCGGCCGAGCGCGCGCGCGATGCGGTGCTGCTCTGCCAAGCGGCGCCGAAAACCGATCTGGTGATCGCCGCGCGCGAGGTGGCTTCGGTCGAAGACCTGCCGCGCCGCGAACTGGACGTGCGCGTGCTGGAGAAGCATGCATTGGCAAGCGACGTGATGCGCCTGCGCCTGGCGCCCCTCGGCAACAAGCTGCGCTGGCTGCCGGGGCAATACATCGACGTGCTGCTGGAAGACGGCAGGCGCCGTGCATTTTCGATCGCGCTGGCGCCGCATCTCGGTCCGAACCTCGAGCTGCACGTGCGCCACGTCACCGGCGGTGGATTCACCTCCTTCGTCTTCGATGACCTCGAGCCTGGCGACACGCTGCGCATCGAGGGACCGCTCGGCACCTTCGTGCCGCGCGAGGATTCCGAACGGCCGATGTTGTTCGTCGCCGGCGGCGCGGGCTTCGCGCCGATCAAGGCGCTGATCGAACATTTCCTGCACCTGGGTACGCGCCGCCCGATGCGGCTGTACTGGGGAGCGCGCCGGGCGGACGATTTGTATCTGCGCGGATTGCCGCAAACCTGGATCGAGGAGGCGCACGATTTCCAGTGGCAGCCGGTGTTGTCGGATCCGGAGGTCGCGTTCGAGGGCGCGCGTTCGGGATTCGTGCATGAGGCGGTGCTGCAGGATCACCGCGATCTCTCGATCTTCGACATCTACATGAGCGGACCGCCGGCGATGATCGACGCAGGCCGGCGCCTGTTCGTGCAGGCCGGATTGCCGGAGGACCGGTTGTACTATGACTCATTCGATTACGCTCCCGATGTGCTGAGCCAGATTCTCTCCAGCCGCGCCGGGATACATGGTCTGTGAAATGCCTGCTGCTCTTTCTGATTTGCGGATTGTTCTGGACCTCGGCGCACGCTGCCATTCGCTGCGGCAATCGCCTGGTGGACATCGGCGACAGCGCCGCGGAAGTGCGCGGGCGTTGCGGTGAGCCGTATTTCGTCGATCGCTGGTCGGAAGGCACGATCGTGCGCAACCACCACGGCCACGTCCACGGAATTACGCCGGTCTACGACGCCTGGTACTACAACTTCGGCCCGCAGCAATTGCTGCAACGCCTGTTGTTCGCGGGCGGCACCTTGCAGAAGGCCGAAGCGCTGGGCGGCTACGGTTTCGACTCACCCGGTCTTTGCGATTTCGACAAGCTCGATGACGGCATGAGCAGCGGTGAAGTGTTCGCACGTTGCGGCGCGCCGGCGCGACCGGCGCCGATCGACCCCGCCAGCGATGCGGGCGACCTCGGCTATCTCCCGGACTGGGCGCAGCAGTGGGAGTATCCGGGCGACGGAGCGCAGCCCGCGCACATCGTGCGTTTCTTCGACGGCCGGGTGCAACAGGTCGAAACGGTGCATTGACACCCGGGAGCAAACGCGGCGCATTGCGGGGTTGTCATACGCGCCTGCCATAATGCCGTCCAAACCAATGGATGGTGTCGTGCAAGACCACGGTTTCCTTCAATCGATCCTGATCTTCCTGGTCGCGGTGGTGATCGCGGTGCCGGTGGCGCGGCGGTTGAAGCTCGGCTCGGTGCTCGGATATCTCGCGGCCGGCGTGGTGATCGGACCGTACGGCCTGAAACTGGTGCACAACCCTGATGCGATCGCGGGCATTTCCGAACTCGGCGTCGCGCTGCTGCTGTTCGTGATCGGCCTGGAACTCTCGCCGCAGCGTCTGTGGGTGATGCGGCGCGCGGTGTTCGGTGCAGGCACGGCGCAGGTGATCGGTTGCGCGCTCGTGCTCGGCGCGGTGACGTATTTCGCGTTCCACGCGCCGCTCGCGAGCGCATGCATCATCGGTTTCGGGCTGGCGCTGTCGTCCACCGCCTTCGGCTTGCAGACCTTGGCCGAGCGCAAGGAATTGCAGACCGGCTACGGCCGTCTCGCCTTCGCGGTGCTGCTGTTCCAGGATCTCGCCGCGATCCCGCTGATCGCGGTGATCCCTCTGCTGGGTGGCGAAGCATTGCCGGTGCATCCGGGCCAGCCATTGTGGATCTCCGCACTGCGCGTGGTCGGCGTGATCGCGATCGTGGTGATCGGCGGGCGCTATGCGTTGCGGCCGCTGTTCCGGACCGTGGCGAAGCTGCAGCAGATCGAAATCTCCACCGCGACCGCATTGCTGGTCGTGATGGGCACCGCATGGCTGATGGAACTCGCCGGTGTTTCCATGGCTCTGGGCACATTCCTGGCCGGCGTGCTGCTGGCCGATTCCGAATACCGGCACGAACTGGAATCCAACATCGCGCCGTTCGAGGGTTTGCTGCTCGGTCTGTTTTTCATCGCGGTCGGCATGGGCGTGGACCTGCGACTGCTGGTCGCGCACCCATGGCTGGTGTGCGGATTGGTCGCGCTGCTGTTGATCTGCAAGGCGCCGGTACTTGCGTTGCTCGGACGCGTGGCACGACTGGATTCCTCCAGTTCGCTGCGTCTGGCCGTGCTGCTCGCGGGCGGCGGCGAATTCGCGTTTGTCGTGTTCAACCTCGCCGACCAGCGCGGATTGCTCGACGCGAACAGCCACCGTTTGCTGGTGCTGGTGATCACGCTCAGCATGGCCGCGGTGCCGTTGCTGGTGCTGGGTGTTTCGCGGCTGCCGAAGCTGCGCAAGCCCAAGCGCGAGTTCGATCGCATCGATACCGAAGCGCCGCGCGTGATCATCGCCGGGTTCGGCCGCGTCGGCCAGGTCGTCGGACGCCTGCTGTACGCGCACCACATCCCGTTCACCGCGCTCGAGAGTTCGATCGAACAGGTCGACTTCATGCGTCGCTTCGGCAACCAGGTGTTCTACGGCGATCCCACGCGCGTGGAACTGTTGCGCGCGGCGCAGGCCGACAAGGCGGAGGTGTTCGTGCTGGCGACCGACGATCCGGAAGCCAACGTGCGCACCGCGCGCATCGTGCGGCGCCTGTTTCCGCACCTGAAGATCGTGGCGCGCGCGCGCAACCGCCAGCACGCTTTCCGGCTGATGGATATGACGTCCCCCGACGATGTAGTGCGCGAGACGCTTTATTCCAGTTTGAAAATGGCGAAAATGGCGCTGCAAGGGCTCGGGTTTTCGCCGGAGGCCGCGCAGGCCTCGGTGGAAACCTTTCGCAAGTTCGACGAACGCCTGCTGCGCGAACAGCACCTGGTGTACGACGACGAATCCGCGCTGGTGCAGGGCGCGCAGGAAGCGCGCGAGGAACTGGAGCGGTTGTTCGAGGCGGACCGAACGCTTGCCGCGAGGGCCGAAGTCAATCCGCAGACGGCGCCGGCTGGCGCAACACCTGATTAGTCGCCGGAAGGATCCGCGGCGCGATTTCCAGCGCCATGTCGACCAGGCCCAGCAGCCTCGCGACGTCCGCCGGCGTGCGGCCGAATGCATCGGTGCTGTCGCGGCTTGCGCCGCGCGCCAGCAACACCCGCGCAGGCTGGAACAATGCGTGCATCGCGCAGGCGTGCAGCGCGGTGACGCCGCGCGCGTCGGCGTGATCGGGATCGGCGCCCGCGTCCAGCAGGGCAGGCAGCAGCGCGCCCAGGTGGGTACCGTCGGCTTCGTTGCCCGGTTTCGACTGCGCGCCCATCAGCAGCAGCAATGCACTGGCGCCATGCTGGTCAGCCGCGTCGATCTGAATATTGGGCGACTTCAGCAATGCATCCAGCAGGCGCCGGCTACGCAGACTGTCGCGGCTCTCGAAGCAGAAGCGCGCGGCGGCGTGCAGCGCGGTGTGGCCGGAAGCGTCCGCCAGGTCCGCGTCTGCGCCGTGCGAGAGCAAGGCGTCCACGATCTCCGGAAATCCCAATGCAGCCGCGATCATCAATGCAGTCGCGTCGTTCGGCAGGCGGCGATTCGGTCTTGCACCGCGCTCCAGCAGCATGTTCACGACGGCTTCGCGGCGCGCGCTGATCGCGGCCGACAAAGGCGTGGCGCCCGAATCGGCGGCGAGTTCGATGTCCGCACCGGAGTCGATCAACCGCTGCGCCGCTTCGACATGACCCGCGCCGCATGCGCGCAGCAGCGCAGTGGCGCCGCGATCGTCGCGGGTATTCAAATCGAAACCCAGGGTCAACAATTTGCTGACCGCGTCGGCATCGCCCGCGGCCGCGGCAGCGGGCAAATCTCCGGCATGCAGCGGCCGCCGCGGAAGCGGCCAGCCGTGCCATCGCAGCCATTGCTCCAGCGCGGTTTCGCCGCGCGCCAGGGCAAGCCCGAGCGGCGTTTCGCCGTTGGCGGCGGCGCGTTCCGGATCGGCGCCGTGCGCGACCAGTGCGCGCGCCAGCGGCAGTGCATCGCGTCCCGCGTCCAGCGCGACGTGCAACGGCGTGGCGCCGCCGCGATCGCGTGCATTGGGATCGGCGCCGCGCGCGAGCAAGGCGTGCAACACCGGAACGAGATTGCCGCAGGCGGCGTGATGCAGCGGCGTGCGGCCTTGCGCGTCCGGACCGAACGCATCCGCACCGCGCTCGAGCAGCGGCAACGCGAATTGCGTTTCGCCCGATTCGGCCAAATGCGAAAGCGCGCGCGAGAAGACGCCCGCGCCCGCAGGTGTCGCGCCGGCATCCAGCAGTTGCCGCAGCGCATCGACGGAGGCCGGCAGGCGATCGATCAGCGCATCGAAAAGGCGCGTACCGTCGTCGAGCCTGGCTTCCGCATCCATGCCGTGTTCCAGCAACCAGCGCCGCGCCAGCGCGTGTTCACCGGTCGCGAGATCGAGATATAGCGCGGCCAGTTCGCCCGTCGGCCAGCCGCGCGCGCGTTCGGCGAAACCGGAAGCCACCGCCCAGTGGCCGAAACGCAATGCGTCCAGCAGGTGCGCGGGCGTGTCGGCGCCGGGCTCGGGTTGCGCCGCCAGCGCGTGCGACGAGGGCAAAGGCGTCGAGGGATCCAGCAGCGCGACCAGGTCCCAGCGGCCGGAGTGTGCTGCGTGATCCAGCGCGCTGCGCCCGTCCTGACTCTTGGCCCTGGGGTCGAGACCGAGCGCCAGCAGCGCGCGCACGCAATGCGAGTTGGCTCGCGGCGACTGGCAGGCCAGGATCAACGCATCGCGTCCGTGCTCGTCGCGCGCACGCGCATTCGCCTGCGCGGCGATCAATTCGTTCAACACCGCGTGCGCGCCGGCGCGCGCGGCTTCCATCAGCGCGGTGACGCCGCGGCGGTCGGTGAGATCGGCGTTGGCGCCCGCGTCGAGCAGCGCGCGCACGATAGTCGAATGGCCTTCGAGCGCGGCATTCATCAGGGCGCTGCGGCCGAGCGAATCCGTCGCATCCACGCGTGCCTTGTGTTTCAGCAGCAGCTGCACCCCGCGCGGATCGTCGTCCGTAATCGCCGCCGCGGACAGCAGCGTGGGCACGCCTTGGGCGGGTTCGCATTTCGCGCCGCGCTCCAGCAGGAATTTCGCCAGTGTCCAATTGGCCGCGCCCGCGGCGAGGCCCAGCGGCGACTGGCGATTGCGATTGAGCGCCTCCAACGGCGCCTGTGCATCGATCAGGATCGCCGCGATCGAGGGCTCCGCGGCCAGCGCCGCGTAGTGCAGCGGCGTGTTGCCGTCGCGATCCGCCAGCCGCGGATCGGCGCCGTTGGTGAGCAAGGTCATCACTGCTTCGGAACGGCCGTGATAACTGTCGCGCGTGGCGGCGAGCAACGCGGTGACGTCGCAGTGCGCGCGGTCGACCTGCGCGCCGCGCGAGATCAGCGCGCGCAGCAGGCGCGTGTCGGGCAGCAACGCGGCCAGCAACAATGCGCTGCGTTGATCGCGCGCGCCGGGCGCGGGCAGCGCATCGGGATCGGCGCCGGCTTCAAGCAACTGCAAGGCTACGTCGACATTTCCCGCGCGCGAATTGTCCAATAGCGACTGGTTGAGCGCGGCGGGAGACAATGTGGGCGCGCTCGAGGTCTCGACGAGATCAGTAGATGGCGCAACCGGTGCGTGCGACGGTTCGACCGGCGCGTTCGAGGCCGGCGGGACCTCGTCGTCGTGCCTCGTCCGGCGCTCCCGCCAGGTTTCGCACAGCAGCGCGCGCAATGTGCGGTTGGCGGCGATCAGCGTGCACAGCGGCAGCAGCACCACCGCGTAAAGGAACAAAGCGGCTGTGCGCAATTCATCCGGCAACACCGAACCGACGCCGGTGAGGGCCAAGGCGCCGAACGCCAAGGCAAGATAGGCCACGCCTGCCGGCAGGAAACGCGAAAAGAAATGCTCCTGCGCGCCGGTGAGATGCCACGCAAAAGCGATGCTGCGCGCGAAGGCGGTCGAGATCCACGAATGTTCCGGCTCGCTGGGAAACGCATCGTCCCACAGGAACACCAGTCCGAACACCGGCCACAGCCGCCACAGCAATGCCAGCGCCGCGACGAGTGCCGCGCACAGGCCGAGCGTCGCCGCGAGCGAAGGCGCCGCGGATAGAGCCAGCAACGGCCAGGCGACGAGCGCGAACACGATCGCGGCGTACGCCGCGAACAGGATCAAATGGATCGCGCCGCGCCGCAGCAGCGTGCGCAGGAACGAGGCTTCCGGGTCGAAACCGGTCGCGTGGCAGACCGCCGCCATGCACAACGTGCTGGCGATGAGCAGCGGCAGCAAGGCGAGGGAGGAGACGCCGAAGGCGGCCAGTGCGACCGCGACAAACGCCGGCAGGAAGTACGGCAACGAGCGCAGCAGCGGGGGCCGGCGGCGCAGCTTGTGTGTGGGCATGGGAGATCGGGCTGAAAACTATCGCCAGCGGCGCGACCGCGGCAGTATACGGAAGCAGCTCACAGTCGCGCGGTAACAGGATGTTAAAGAATGCTTGCATCCGTGATCCTTTCCCTTCAAAGTTTGCGCCGGGCGGTTCAAACAATCGTATGAATAAGCGCGGCACATTCCCTGTGCCGCACGGGAAACTCTGATGAATCAGAGTTCCCCTGGTGAACCACAAGGCATCGACGGGAGACCCGGTTTATGAGAATGACCATGAGCACGCCGATGAGCGCGACTGCACGTCTTCAACATGGATCGCGCCGGGGTGCGCTGGTCCTCACTGTCCTGGCACTGGCGGTGGCGTCGGTACTGGCCAGCACCGACGCCGCAGCGTCCGGTTTCCAGATCAAGGAAAACAGCGCCAAAGCGCTGGGCCGCGCTTTCGCCGGCGTGGACACCGCAGGCAATGACGCATCCGTGGTGGTCAACAATCCTGCGTCGATGTTCGATCTGGACGGCATGGTGTTCCAGGCCGACGTCACCGCGATCGACGTCAACACGCAATTCCACGGCAGCGGTACCGACGCGTTCGGCGCACCGCTGACCGGCAGCGATGGCGGCAACGGCGGCGACGTGGTGCCGGTGCCGGCCCTGTATTTCTCCGCGCCTATCAACGACGCCTGGCGCATCGGTCTGGCGGTCAATGCGCCGTTCGGTTTGCAGACCGAATACGACAGCGGCTGGGTGGGTCGTTACCAGGCGCTGAAGTCCAAGGTGACTTCGCTGGACCTGACCGGCTCGCTCGCCTGGCAGGTCAACCCGCAGTTTTCACTGGGCCTGTCCGTGATTGCCCAGCAGACCAAGGTGGACCTGAGCAATGCGGTGGATTTCGGCGCGATCATCGCGGGCCAGCAGATTGCTGCCGGCCTGCCGCCGAGCGTGCTGCCGCAGTCGGCCGACGGCACTGCGCGCGTGCGCGGCGACGACTGGAGCTATGGCTGGCAGATCGGCGCCGAGTTCAAGCCGACCCCGCAGGATCGCATCGGCATTTCCTATCGCGGCAAGATCGATCACACGATCGACGGCGACGCGACGTTCGACGTGCCGCCGATCGCGCAGGCCGCTTTCGCCGGACTGCCGATTTTCCAGAACACGCCCGCGAGCGGCGATTTCGCCACGCCTGCGATCGCCAACCTGAGCTATTGGCACGTCGGCAGCGGTCCGGTGAGCTGGGGCCTGTCGCTGGGCTGGACGGGCTGGAGTTCGTTCAACGAACTGGCGGTCAAGTTCGCCAATCCCAACCAGCCGCCGACGGTGGAAGCCGAAGACTGGCGCAACACGTTCTTCGGTTCGGTGGGCATGGATTACAAGATCAACGAACAATGGACCTGGCGCGCCGGCGTGGCATTCGACCAGACGCCCACGCGCGATGAAACGCGCTCGCCGCGCATCCCCGACGGCGGCCGCCGCTGGCTGGCGGTGGGCCTGGGCTACACGCCGAGCCCGGCGGTGGAATTCAACATCGGCTACGCGCACCTGTTCGTCGACAACGGCGACGTCGATGACATGAGCGTCACCGGCGACCACCTGGTCGGCAGCTTCGACAACAGCGGCAACCTGCTGGGCGTGTCGGGCACGTTCCACTTCTGATCCTGATCGATGCGATCTCCCCTCCCGCCGTTGGTGGGAGGGGAGATGCCTTACGCCGCGCGCGCCGTCTTGTCCCCGGATGACGCGTTCGCCACGACTTCCGGCGTGATCTTCAGGATGGAATCGCGCACCTCGCGCGCCAGGATCACGCGTGCGTCGCGTGCGACCTCCTCCAGCGCCGCGTCGAAATCCAGCTTGCCGTTGTCGTCGGTGCGGATCACGCGCCGCTCGCGCAGCAACGAGATGAAACCGCGGAACAGGTTCTTGTCGAAGAACTCCGGCGCGCTCGGTTCATACAGCAGCGACAGGCGCTGCGCGGTAAGGTGGCAGAGGTTTTCCAGTTCCGCCGCCGTCAGCGTGCCCGGACCGTTTTTCACCAGCGCGGCGATCGCGATGTAGTAGCGCTCGAAAGCCTGCAACAGGCTGTGCGCCAGCAGCCGCAACTGGAAACCATCGTCCTCCTGTCCGGACGCGCGCTGCAGGACGCGTCCGTCGCCGCGCGTGCCCAGGAGTCCGCGTCCGATCAGGAAATCGGCGGTCTGGTCGACGCGCTGCACGAAACCGTCCTCGTCCCATGGCAGAAACAATTCCAACCGGATGAAGGGATGGACCAGCCGCGCCAGGCGCAGCACCGAGCCCCGCGCGATGCGTCGATTGTTGGCAAAGCAGCACGCCACCCAGGCGGACGCCGCGAACAGGTGCAGCACGTTGTTGCGGAAATATGAAAGCAGGATCGCCTGCTCGCCTTCCGCCCTCAGCACGTCGCCCAATGGATGCCGCACACGCCCGATCCAGCCCATCTGTTCGCCGTAAGCGATGATCTCCGCCGCCGACAGCGGCGTCAGTGTCGTGCGCGGGGAGTACGGCAGCGCTTCAAGCAGCGATTTCATCAGGTCGATCTGCGCGAGTAGGTCCGATTCGGCCATCGCGTGCTTGGGAGTGGCCAGCAGTGCGACCGCCAGCAGGTTGATCGGATTGACGTCAGCCGCGCGGTTGACTTCCACCTGGATGCGCCGCGAGAGCGTGTCGATCAGTTGCGGCAGCCACTCGGGACGCTCGTCCGGCTTCAACGCGTCCTCGCGCCAGTTCGGCGCGACCGCATCCAGCAAGGGCGTGAGCGCGACCTGTTCGCCGAAATTCAGCGCCACGCGCCCGTAGTGCTGCCGCAGCACGCGCAGGCCGCGCAGCAGGTTCCACCAGGACTCTTTCTCTTTCTTCTGGCCCGAAAGCTCGCCGCTGTAGGAGCGGCCTTCCATCAGCTTCTCGTAACCGATGTAGATCGGTTGGAACAGCACCGGCCGGCGCGGCGCGCGCAGGAAGGCGCGCACCGTCATCGCCAGCATGCCCGCTCGCGGCTCCAGCAGGCGCCCGGTACGCGAGCGGCCGCCTTCGATGAAATATTCCATCGGCACGCCGCGATCGACCAGTTGCGCCATGTATTCGTTGAAGATCACCGAATAGAGCGCGTTGCCCTTGAAGCTGCGGCGCATGAAGAACGCGCCGCCCCTGCGCAGGAAGCGCCCGAGCACGGGCAGATTCAGGTTCACGCCGGCGGCGATGTGCGGTGCCACCACGCCGCTGACGTAGAGCTGATACGAGAGCAGCACGTAGTCGGCGTGGCTGCGGTGGCAGGGCACGTACACCACTTCGTGCCCCGGCGCGACCGCGCGCAGCGTGTCGAAGTGGCGCATGTCGATGCCGTCGTAGAGCTTGTTCCAGAAGCTGGACAGCAGGAACGACACCGCGCGCACGAACGGCGGCGAATAATCCGCGGAAATCTCGTATGCCAGCTTCTGCGCGCGCCTCCATGCGGTCGCGATCGAGATGTTTTCCTTCGACGCGGTCGCTTCGATCGCCGCGCGCACGCTCTCTGCGTTCAACACGGCGTCCACCACCGTGCGGCGGTGCG
>DASXWZ010000013.1:0-5366 GCA_036503375.1 Rhodanobacteraceae bacterium
GCGCCGGTGAGCACCGATCCTTCCGCGTCTGCCGACGTGCCCGTGCTGCGCCTGCTGAGTTGCAACATCCTCGCGGGCGCCAGCGTGGGGCGTTATCACGAATACGTCACGCGCAGCTGGAGCGCGGTGCTGCCGGGCAAGCACAAGCGCAGCAACCTGGACAGGCTGGCGCGCGAGATCGCGCAGTTCGACGTGATCGGTTTGCAGGAGGCGGACGCCGGCAGCATGCGCTCGGGTTTCCTCAACCAGACGCAGTATCTCGCCGAAGCTGCCGGCCTGCCGTACTGGAGCCATCAGCCCAACCGGCGCGTGTCGCGCGTGGCGCATTCTGCCAACGGCCTGATCAGTCGCCTGCCGCCGGCGGAAGTGCTCGACTACCCGCTCCCCGGCCGCGGGCGTGGCGTCCTGATCGCCCGCTATGGCAGCGGGCCGAACGCATTGACCGTCGCGATCGCGCACCTCTCGCTCGGTCCGCAGGCGCGCCTGCGGCAGGTGGCTTTCATCGCCGAATTGCTCGAAGGCTTCCCGCATGCGGTGTTGATGGGCGATCTGAATTGCGATCCGGACAGCGTGGAGTTGCGCGTGCTGTTTTCGCGCACCGCGCTGGCCGAACCGCTCGAAACCACGCCGACCTTCCCGAGCTGGCGGCCGCAGCGCGCGATCGACCACATCCTCGTGTCGCGCGGCATCGCGATCGACCGCATGTGGACCTTGCCCGATGCGTTTTCCGATCACCTGCCACTGGCCGCGCAGATCCGCCTGCCTGCCGCCGCGGCGCTCGCACCGGAGCAGAACGACGCGGCGGAATGATCGCCTTTCGCGCGGGCAGCGCGATGCACCGTTCGCGGCATATCGTCTAAACTCGAGCGCGATGAACGCAGCGCACATTTCGCCGACGCCGCGCAGGATCGCGCAGCCTCTGCTCGGCATCGTCTGCCTGATCGCGGTGCTGCTGTGTACGGGCTCTTTCGCGCAGGACAGGGGCTTGCCGCAACAGCGCGACGCCTTCCGCACAGCCTACGCCGCCGCCGAAGAAGGCCGCGACTGGCGGCCGCTGGCGCGTGGACTGGAAAGCTACCCGCTGTATCCGTATCTGGAAGCGGCCGGGCTGCAGCACGACCTCGCCCACGCAGATCGCGAACAGGTGCGCGCGTATCTCGCGCGCTATCCCGATCTGATTCCCGCCGACGACCTGCGCCGCGGCGAATTGCGGCTGCTGGCGAACCAGCGCGACTGGAGCGGTCTCCTTTCGTTCTACAAACCGGGCCTGGGCAATGCGCTCGACTGCGACGCACTGCAGGCGCGGCTTGCGCAAGGCGGCAGCCTCGATTTCCAGCGCGATCTCGAAGCGCTGTGGAACGAATCGAAATTGCCATCCGACTGCGATCCGGTGTTGCAGGCCGCGAACGCACAAGGTCTGCTGACGCCCCAGCGCATCCGGGATCGCATCGACCGCGCGGCCGAAGCCAACGCGCCATCGACCATCGAGCAGTCGGCGGCTTGGTTGCCGCCGGACCAGCAAGCGGCCGCGCGCAGGCTGGCCACCGCATTGCGCTCCCCGGCTGCGCTGCTGGCACAGGCGGACCAGTTTCCCGACGACGCACGCACGCGGCAGGCGCTGACGCTGGCGCTGACGCGTCATGCGCGTCGCCACAGCGACGAAGCGCAAGCCGCGTGGGACAAGCTGTCTTCGCGCTTCGCGTTCGACGCCGACCAGCGCGATCGCATACTCGGCGCGCTGGCCTTGTACTCCGCCACCGATTTCAGCTCGGATGCGCTGGCGAAACTCGCCTCGTTGCCGCCGCAGGCGCAGACCGATGCCACCCGCGAATGGCGCGTGCGGGTGGCGTTGGCCGATCGCGACTGGAACGCCGCACAGAGCGCGATCGCCGCGTTGACGCCGGACGAAATGCAGCACGACGAATGGCGCTACTGGCAAGCGCGCGTCGCCGAAAAACTGGGCCATGCAGGTGTAGCGCGCGCGGATTACGCGGGCCTGGCGCAGCAGGCGGCCTACTACGGCTTTCTCGCCGCGGACCGCGCGGGCCTGCCTTACAGCATCTGCCCCGAACAACTGGTGGACGATCCGTCTGCGCAACAACGCATTCTCGGCATACCCGGTTTTGCGCGCGCGTTCGAATTCTTCGCGATCGACATGCTGCAACCCGCGCGGCGCGAGTGGAGCCGCGCGTTCGCGGAGTTGCCGGACTCCGACAAACGCATGGCGGCGAGCCTGGCATGGCGGCGCGGCTGGTACGACCGCGCAGTGTTCGCATTCGGCAACGACGACGACCTGCACCTCTACGAACAGCGTTTCCCGCTGGCGGACAAGGACGACGTGATCGCTTCCGCGCGCAATGCCGGCATTGATCCGGCCTGGGCGTTCGCGATCATCCGCGCCGAAAGCGCATGGCAGACCGACGCGCATTCCGGCGCGGATGCCTATGGCCTGATGCAATTGCTACCCGGCACCGCGGCCAAGGTCGCGCGCGAAAACGGTCTGCCTTACGACAGCGCTGGCGACCTGTTCGATCCGGACGTCAATATCCCGCTGGGTGCGCGTTATCTGGCGGCGATGGCGCTGCGCTTCGACGGCAGTCCGTGGCTGGCGAGCGCCGCCTACAACGCCGGCCCGGTGCCGGTGCAACGCTGGATCGATGCGCGCAGCGGGCTGGAGCCGGATGTTTTCATCGCCACGATTCCGTATCAGGAGACGCGCGAATACGTCGGACGCGTGTTGTCGTTCACCACGATGTACGACTGGCGACTGCACGGCGACGCGCTGCCGGTGTCATCCCGCATGCCGGCGATCGGCACGCCATACGAACCCGGCAGCACTGTTCCGCGCAAGCAGGTCGTCTGTCATCTCGATACCGACGGGTCGGAGCGCACGGCCGCCGCGGCGTCGGTGGCAGCACCCGCAATACCCGCGACTGCATCGAGCTCCAGCCGCAACGCCCATTGAGCGCAGCCATGAAAACGCAACGCATCGCAATCCTCGGCGGCACCGGTTTCATCGGCAGCCATCTGGTGCCGAAGCTCGCAGCGGCGGGTCACCGCATCACCGTGCTTTCGCGCAATCGCGAGAAGCACCGCGCGCTGCTGGTGCTCCCTTCGGTGCGCATCGTCAGCGCGAATGTGTATGAGCGCGCGGCGCTGGCGCGCGAATTCGCCGGACACGACACGGTTCTGAACCTCGTCGGCATTTTGAATGAAACCGGTCCCGCGCGTTTCGCGCGCGCGCACGTCGACCTCACCGCCAGCGTGATCGCGGCATGCCGCGAGGCAGGCGTCACGCGGCTGCTGCAGATGAGTTCGATCAACGCCGGCAGCGATGCCTCGAAATACCTCAAGACGCGCGGCGAGGCGGAAACGCTGGTGAAGAACTCGGGACTGGACTGGACGATCTTCCGTCCCACCATCGTGTACGGCGCCGGCGACGGGCTGGTGTCGCGGTTCGACAAGCTGCTGCAGCTTTCGCCGGTGTTGCCGCTGGCGCGGCCGAAGGCGAAGATCGCGCCGGTTTACGTGGGCGATGTCTGCGCGGCGATCCTGCACTGCCTGCCGCAGCGCGGGTGCCACGGCCACATCTACGAGCTGTACGGTTCGGAGGTGTACACGTTGCTGCAGATCGTGCGGATGATCCGCGCGGCCGCGCGCCTGCGCCGCGCGATACTGCCGCTGCCGGATGCGCTCGGATGGTTGCAGGCCTGCGCGGCGGAATTGATCCCCGGCAAACCCTTCTCGCGCGACAACTTCAAGTCGCTGAAGCTGGATGCGGTGGGAACGCGCGATGGCCTGGAGGAATTGGGGATCGCGCGACGACGTTTCGATACGCTGCTGCCGCAACTGCTTTCGCCCGATCCGCACGAGCGGCGAATGAACGAGGCGCGCGCCGGGCAGCGCGATTACGCGCCGCACGCCTACGAAGGCGCCGATTGAAACGAAACGGCCGGCGCGAGGTTCCGCACCCGGCTTTCGGCCTTCCTGTCAGAATCGCCGCATGAAGATCTATTCCGTCGGCGGCGTGGTCCGCGATGAATTGCTGGGCCGCGCGCACGGCGACCGCGACTACGTGGTGGTGGGCGCCACGCCGGAGGAAATGCTCGGGCTCGGCTACGTGCCGGTGTGCAAGGATTTCCCCGTGTTCCTGCACCCGGCAACCAAAGAGGAGTACGCGCTTGCCCGCACGGAACGCAAGTCCGGCCGCGGTTATCACGGTTTCGTGATGCACGCGGCGCCCGATGTCACCCTGGAGCAGGATCTGGCGCGGCGCGACCTCACCATCAACGCGATGGCGCGTGACGAAAGTGGCGCGCTGGTCGATCCCCATCACGGCGAAAAGGATCTGCGCGAGCGCGTGCTGCGGCACGTTTCGTCCGCTTTCGTCGAAGACCCGGTGCGCGTCCTGCGCGTGGCACGCTTCATGGCGCGTTTCGCGCCGCTGGGTTTCCGCGTCGCCGATGAAACGATGGCGCTGATGCGCGAAATGGTTGCCAATGGCGAAGTCGAGCATCTGGTTGCGGAGCGGGTCTGGGCCGAGACGCGCAAGGCGCTGTGCGAGCCGCAGCCTTCCGCATTCCTGCAAACACTGCGCGCATGCGGCGCTTGCGCCGAGCTGTTTCCGGAAATCGACGCGCTGTACGGCGTGCCGCAGTCTGCGCAGCACCATCCGGAAGTCGACTGCGGCGTGCACCTGGAGCTGGTGCTGGACCAGGCGGCGAAACTCGCGCCCGGCGACGACCTCGTGGGTTATTGCGCGCTGACGCATGACTTGGGCAAAGCGCTGACTCCCGTGGACGTGTTGCCGCGCCACATCGCGCACGAGCATCGCGGGCTGGCGCCGGCTCGCGTGCTGTCGGGGCGCCTGCGTGTGCCGGCCGAATACGCGCAACTGGCCGAACTCACCTGCCGTCACCATCTCGATGCGCACCGCGCCCTGGAACTGAAACCTTCGACGGTGCTGGAACTGCTGCTGGCCTTCGACGCGCTGCGCCGGCCGCAACGGCTGGAGCCGTTCCTGCTGACCTGCATGGCCGACAAGCGCGGGCGCTTGCAGCACGAACACGACGAATATCCGCAAGCCGACTATCTGCGCGCCGCGCGCGATGCCGCCGCGTCGGTCACGTCGCAGCCATTTGTCGAACAGGGCTTGCAGGGCACGCAGATCGGTGACGCGATGCGCCGCGCGCGGATCGAGGCGATCTCGCAGGTGCGGAAGCCTTCATAGCCTCTCGCTGCGATCCACCTCGATCAGCGCCGCAAACAGTTCGCGCGCGTCCAATCCACGCGCGAACAGCATCGCCTGGAAACGCTCGCCCATTTCCCCCGGCAGCGTCAGGCGCTTCGCCTGGTTCGACAGCGCA
>DASXWZ010000014.1:0-2270 GCA_036503375.1 Rhodanobacteraceae bacterium
GGCCGCCCCTACTCATCGCTGGTCAGCCATGAGGAATTCGAACCCTGGTGGTTCCATCAGCAGATCGCCTTCGACTCATTCCTGGTCCCGTTCACTCAATTCGAGACGCTGCTGGACCGGTTTGCCGAGGCGGACCGGGTAGACCTCTATCGATCGCCGCCCGCTTTGCGTCAACTCGTCCGGCTGATGCCGCAATTGCAGCATGTCCAGCTGGACGATCCGGATACGCCGGCCCGAAAGATGCTGCTGCGGATTCGGGGGGCCATGAGTTGGTTGCTCTATCGGGTGGTTTCCATCGCCGCAATGGCACGTGCCCGTCTGCGTGCGCCCGAAGTACTCGTGTTCTCTGTCGATGCCATCGATCCGGACACGCATGAAAACCGGTGGATCGGCGGTCTGCACCAGGCGTTGAAACGCCAACGCATCCGCTTCCTCGATGTTTTATGGAGTGCCAGCGGTGCGAGCGCCTTGAGGAATCTCTTCGTTCGGCGACGCAGCGCAATCTATGCAAATGCAGTCGGTGGGTATGCGCCGACCGCAACGCCGCATATGGCTTCCGACGATTTCCTGGGTCGACAAGACGCGACCACTGTATTTCTGACCCGGCTGGCCGAGGACGTGCTGATACCTGCTGCGAAGGCCTCAGTACGGCGCATCCAGCGTTACGAACGGTTGTTGAGGTTCATGAAACCTCGCGGCGTTTTTTGCATGGATGATTATGTCCACGCATTCGAATTGGTGGTCGCGTGCAAGCATGACAACATTCCAACCGTGGCACTCCAGCACGGCCGGATCGGGCGGTACACCGTCGGCCTCATGGGTTATGGGTTTTCCGCTCCACAGAATCACGGCTTCGACCGGTATTGCGCGTGGAGCGACTTCTTTGCTGAAGTCGTAAAGGAACATAGCGATTTCATTTCGCCCGAATCCGTGGTGGTCGCTGGAATTTCGCGCCCGTCGATGCGGCGGTGGTCAAACCAGTCAAAGAGTATCGGTGAGGAAAGATCCCGGAGAAAAATATCCGTACTCTTCCTGGGTGAGCAGTATTCTCAGGTCGAACAGAGAGTCGAGGTCCATCCATATATTTCGTCGCTGTGCGAAAGTAATGCGATCGAACTGCTTTTCAAGCCGCATCCCCTACAGGGGGAGTGGCCGTTCCCGATCGATCCTCGCGGAAAGCAGCCTCGCATTACCATGATCGACGAGCCGCTCGAGGCCGCCCTCGACCGGGCCGATGTGGTGGTCGCGTCCTTTACCAGCGCCATTTTCGAAGCGATCCTCCACGAGAAGCCGGTCATTTTGTTTTCGACCATGCGCCACGATGACCCGCATGGATTGGCCAACTCCGGGCTTGCGATGAAAGTATCCTCGCCGGCTTTGATCGCCGAAGCGGTTATGTGCGCAGCCCGGATCGATCCGGGCGAACTCGCCAGGCGCAAAAAACGCGCCTGGGGAGATGACATCCGGGACGGCGGCAAGAAAGCCATCCTGGAAATGCAGAGGCTGCAGCGAGCGGCAGGGCAGTCCATCACGACTGAAATTTGATCACGTTGCATCCTGGGAAGGTGGCGATGCACCGGCTGCTGCTCAGTGGCAGAAGCGGCTCAGGTCATCGTCCGCAGCCGCCCGGCCGTAATTCTTTCGACCGCGCCTCCGGCAAGGTAGTCGGCAATCTTGCGCATCACTTCGTGCGCTGCCGCTGCATGCATGTCGGCCGAGCCACCGGCAATGTGCGAGGTGAGGAATACGTTCGGCAGGGTCCGCAGAGGATCTTCTGAGGATGGAGGCTCGGTCGCGTACGTGTCCAGGCAGGCGAATACATCACCGCGCCGCAACCTTGCAAGCAGGGCATCCGGCTCGACGAGGGCTCCGCGCGCAATGTTGATGAGTACGGCTCCGGGCCGCAGTTTCGCCAGTTCGGCTGCGCCGAGGAAATGCCGCGTATCCGGCGTAAGGCCACGATGCAGCGACACGATGTCCGCTGCCAGCACCTCGCCCAGTGAAGCGCGGGTGACGCCGGACTCGGCCAGATCGGAATCCGAGGCATGTTCCGTGTACACCAACACTCGAACCTGCGCCTGCTGGAGCCTCGCGGCAAAAGCGCGGGCATTGGCGCTCCAACCGATCAGGCCAACGGTCGCGCCGCGCAGTTCACGCGGCTGCAATACGGTGGGGTCGGCAGCCTGTGCGGTATGCCGGGCGCGCCACAGTCGCACCAACAGGGGATCGAGTCCCGCGGCCCTGATGACGGGTCGCGCGCGGCGCGCCCT
>DASXWZ010000015.1:0-8569 GCA_036503375.1 Rhodanobacteraceae bacterium
ACCAACCTCGCGCTGCAGATCTACGGCGGGCACGGCTACATCGCCGAGCACGGCATGGAACAGTACGTACGCGATGCGCGCATCACCACGATCTACGAAGGCACGACGCAGATCCAGGGCCTGGATCTGCTGGGTCGCAAGATCATGCAGCAGCAAGGCGAAGGCCTGAAACTGTTCCTGCAGGAAATCGGCGCATTCTGCGCGCGGCAGGCGAACGACGGAGTGCTGAGGGAGTTCATTCCCAAGTTGTCGGCGCTGGCGAAGGAGTGGAGTGAACTGACGCAGGCGCTCGGCCAGCGCGCGATGACGAATGCCGACGAAATCGGCGCAGCGGCCGTGGATTACCTGTTCTATTCCGGATACATCGCGCTCGCTTATTTCTGGGTTCGCAGCGTGTCCGCGGCGGAAAACTCTTCGCAAAGCGAGGATTTCAGGCAGGCGAAACGCCTCACCGCGCGTTTCTACTTCGCGCGGATCCTGCCGCGCACACGCGCGCACCGGGCGGCGATCGAGGCGGGCGGTGAAAGCCTGTTTGCGATGCGGCATGAGTTGTTTGGTTGAATTTCCGGTACCACCAGCCGTTCGCCCCGAGCATAAATCCCGTTCGCACCCTTCGACTTCGCGGCTTCGCCGCTACGCTCAGGGTGAACGGGGTTGAAGTCGAAGGGCAGCCCGAATTCATATGAAAGCGAAACCCCGTGATTCAGCCCTCCATATCCGCCCCGCACACGCCGGCGACGACGAATTCATCCTGTCGCTGGTCGGGCGTTTCGTGGATTTCGAGTTGCCTACGTGGCGCAGGCACATCGATTGCGCAAACGGCATTCGCCGCGATCTGAAACGCACCCTGGATCAATCGCCTGCGCATGAAACCCTGTTCGTCGCCGAAGACGACGGCGGCGAACGCCTCGGTTTCCTGCGGGTGCAGAAGACGCGCGATTTCTTTTCCGGCCGCGCCAACTGTCACGTCTCCGATTTGGCGGTGGCGCAAGGCCGGGAAGGCCGCGGCATCGGGCGCGCCCTGCTGGAACATGCGCAAGCCTGGGCGAAGAAGCAGCGCTGCGCCCTGATCACGCTTGCGGTTTTCCCCGGCAACGAGCGCGCGCGCGAACTCTACGAGCGCGCCGGGTTCGGCGAAGACCTGCTGCGGCTTGCCAAGCGGGTGAAGTGACGACAACCCGCCACACGGTAGCAACATGTCTACGACGTCCGGCCTTGCTACCCCCCTTCAAGGGGACGGTTGGGGAGGGATGGTTCACGGACCCCTTTGACACCATGCCCATCCCGGCCTTCCCGCAGCCTGTCATTGTCCGGTCCCGGTTCTGCTAGAGTCCCCATCCGATCCGGCCTGCCGGATCGAGGCGACCCGCCGACGCTGACGCGCCCGACGAGCCATCCTTCCCGAGGGTGTTGTGCAAGTCGAGCGGAGGCTTCGCGATGCCGGAGTCGTCGTCCATTTCCCGGTTCGCGTACCGGGCCTTCATCAGTTACAGCCATCGCGACAAGGCTTGGGCGGATTGGCTGCACAAGTCGCTGGAAACCTGGCGCGTGCCCGCGCGGCTGGTCGGAAAAGAGACGGCGCACGGCACGATCCCGCGCCGGTTGAATCCCGTTTTCCGCGACCGCGAGGAACTGGCCAGCGCCACCGATCTGGGACGCAAGGTCAATGAGGCCTTGGGCCAATCCGAAAACCTGATCGTGATCTGCTCGCCGGCCTCGGCGACCTCGCGCTGGGTCAACGAGGAAGTGCTGGCGTACAAGCGCATGGGCCGCGCCGAGCGCATCTTCTGCCTGATCGTCGACGGTGAACCGGATGCCAGCTCGATACCCGGCCGTGAATCCGAAGAATGTTTCTGCCCTGCGCTGCGTTTGCGGCTGGATGCGAACGGCCAGCCGGCCAGCGAACGCACCGAGCCGATCGCCGCCGATGCGCGTCTCGGCAAGGACGGCAAGGCCAACGCACAACTGAAACTGATCGCCGGCATGCTCGATGTCGGCTTCGATCAATTGAAGCAGCGCGAGCAGCAACGCCGCGTGCGGCGCATGACCGCGATCGCCGCGATGGCGACCGTGGTGATGTCGGTGACGATCGTGCTGGCCGTGTTCGCGCTGATCTCGCGCCACAGCGCGGTGACCGCGCAAGCCGCCGCCGAACGTCGGCAGAAGCAGGCGGAAGGTCTGGTCGGCTTCATGCTCGGCGATCTCAACGACAAGCTCGACCAGGTGCACCGCCTCGACATCATGCAGGCGGTGGACGACAAGGCGATGGCGTATTTCGATTCGCTGCCGGCGGCGGACGCGACGGACGCTGCACTGATGTTGCGGGTGGATGCACTGAAAAAGATCGGCAACGTAAGAACAGAGGCCACGGGCCAGCTTTCGGCCGCCATTGATTCATTTCAGTCGGCGGTGAATCTCGCCCGGGAATTGGTGCGCCGTTCGCCCGATGACGTGCATCGGTCGGCCGTATTGGGCGACAGCTTGAATTGGCTGGGCAGCGCGTACTGGCAAGTGGGAAACCTCGGGTCGGCGTTACTGGATTTCAGTGAAGCTGCAGCGCTTTTGCAAAAAGCACATGCGGCCAACCCGGACGACAATGACTTGGCGCTTGAACTGGCACAAACGCAAAGCAACATCGGCCATATCGTGGAGGCGCGTGGTGATCTCGCGGGTGCGCAATCCGAATACGAGTCGTCGCTTCAACTGTATCGACAGCTGACAGCCCGCGACCCCAACAATACGAACTGGCAATCGTATTTGGGCGATGGTTGGGACAATCTCGGCAAGGTCGGACTCGAACGTGGTCGCCTCGACCAGGCGATTGCCGCCTACTTTTCCGAGCATCGAATAAAGGCGGCGTTGGCGAAGGATGCGGGAAATCACAACGCACAAGCCGCCTTCCTCGTCAGCAACGCGATCCTTGGGCGTGCGCTCGCCTGGTGCGGGGATCTGGAGACGGGCCTGCGCTATACCGAAGAGGCAGTGGGGCAAGCAAAGGCTTTGCTCGCATTCGACGCTTCCAGCACGGACTGGCAGGAAGATTTGGCGCTCTACAGCCAGCAAGCGGGTGGCCTGCTGCGACAACAAGGGAAAAATGATCTGGCCGCGGATGCAAACGACGACGCCGTCCGGATCTTCGAAAGCCTGCTGAAAAAAAATCCGATCAGCGGCGACTTCCAGCGCGAGTTTTCACAAACACGACTGGAACAGGCGCGGCTATTGATTTCCCAAGGCAATGCCATGGCGGCAAAAGCGAGCGCGCAGTCCGCGCTGGACATCATGGAAAAGCTGCGCGCCAAGACGCCGGATGACCGCAGTTCCCTGTTGCTGGATGCCCAGGCGCATCTGTTGCTCGGGCAAACCGCGTCGCTGTTCGGCGACAACACAGCCGCCCAACGCGAGTGGACCCAAGCGCGCGACCTGTTGCAGCCTGCGCTGCACGCAGGTGGCGATCCGAATTTCCTCGCCGCTTACGCAGAGGCCGTGATCCGGCTCGATCAGATCGCTGCCGCGCGACCGGTGATCGCACGTTTGAACGCGATGGGTTACCGCACCCCGGATCTCATCGCACTTGTCGCGAGCAAGCACATTGATTATCCGGTCAATGCGGAATTCCAAGGCAGGATCGCGCGAATCATGCAAGGCGAGGCGACGCAAGCGCCCGGTATTTCGACCGACGTCCGCACGGCCGTGGTCAAGCATTGATTGCAAGGGCGCCGCGGCCCGCCACAGTGCCGCATTCCGGGAACAGGAGACGTACCATGGCCGTCCAGGTTTCGTTAAACGCTTCCGCCAATCCACCGGTCACCGTCAATCCCCAGATACACGAAGTCAACAATGGCAACCAGACCATCAAATGGGAGCGCGCCAACAACCAGACATTCACGTTCGTCTCGCTGAGTGGGCTGCCGAATCCGCCGTTCTCCAACCTCAGCGTAAGCGCCTCAGAGGTGTCCGTCACCGACAACAATCAGAACAATGGCCCCGATCAATTTTATGCGTACACGATAGTGGTCTCCCAGAACGGCACCAATTACAGCACCTCTGCCGGGATAACCGCGCAAGCCACAGGGCCAACGATCAAGAACAAGTAGTATCGTTCGTAATGACAAACGGATGAGCCCGATCACCGGTAATGCCAATCTGGTGCCCCTCGTCATCGGGGTCACCAGCCACCGCAACATCCCCGCACGCGAGGTCGAGTCCATCCGCGCTCGCGTGCGGGATTTGTTCGCGCAATGGCGGCGCCGGTTCCCGCACCTGCCGCTGGTGGTGCTGTCGGCGCTGGCCGAAGGGGGCGATCAATGGGTGGCGGAGGAAGGACTGAACCTCGGCGCGCGGCTGGTCGCGCCGCTGCCGCTGCCGCGGGAGATGTATGCGCAGGATTTCACGGACGCAGCCACGCGCACCGCGTTTGATTCGCTGTGCGCGCGGGCGCATGTGATCCAGTTGCCGCTGCTGCCCGGCCACACGCTGATCGATATCGCGCAATCCGGGCTCGAACGCAACCGGCAATACGCGCAGGCCGGCGCTTTCGTGGCGCGGCATTGCCATCTGCTGCTGGCGATCTGGGACGGCAAGGCTTCCGACAAGCTCGGCGGCACCGCGCAGGTGGTGGAGTATTACCTGGGGGGCGTGATGCCGGGACTGATCGAGCGTCGCCACGATGCGCGCCGCTACCAACTGGGCGGCGGCGACGACCGGCTGGTCTGCCACCTCGTCTGCTCGCGCGACGAAGCCGATGGCGATCCGCAATCGCCGTTGCAGGCTGGACAGGTGATCTGGCGCGGCGGCGGCGAAACCGGCGCGCCCGATGCGCCGATGCCAAAGGAATTCGACTCGCTGTTCGCCCACGCCGACGACTTCAACCAGGATGCCGCGAAGTACGCCGCCGAAATCGGTGCGGGGGATGCCGAAGCGTCGCACCGCGATGCCGGACAGCCTTCAGCCATCGCCGCGCTCTTTCGCGCCGCCGACTGGCTGGCGGTGCATTTCCAGAAGCGCGTGCTGCTGGCGATGCGCATCACCTACACCGTGGCCGGGCTGATGGGAATCGCCTTCGCGGTGTACGACAACCTCAGCGCGCATGACTACATGATCTACGTGTTCCTGCTGCTGTTCGTCACCGGCATCGTGATCAGTTCCATGGCGAGATCGCGCGGGTGGCACCGCAAGTATCTCGACTATCGCGCCCTGGCCGAAGGACTGCGCGTGCAGGGCTACTGGCGCCGCGCGGGCATTTCGCTGACCAACGATCCGGAATTCGCGCACGACAGCCTGCTGCAGAAGCAGGACATCGAACTGGGCTGGACCCGCAATGTCATGCGCAGTGCGGGCCTGGACGATCCGCCGCCGCGCGAAGGGATCGACCTGCGCGAGGTGATCCGCGAGTGGGTCGGCGACGATGGGCACGTCGGGCAACTGGGTTATTACCGCCGCAAGACCTCGCAGCGCGAACGCACGCATCGCATCACCGAGACGGTCGGCGCCGTCAGCCTGTACGCCGGCATCGCCATCAGCGTGGTGCTGGCCGTGTTCGCCTACCGGCTGTCCGCCGACGTCAAGAACGACCTGATCGTGGTGATGGCGGTGTTCTCGGTGGCATCGGCGGTGCGCGAAGCCTACGCCTACCGCAAGGCCGACAAGGAACTGATCAAGCAGTACCGTTTCATGCAGCGCATCTTCACCGACGCGCGCACGGAACTGGATCGAACCAAAGAACCGACGGAGCAACGCGACATCCTGCGCGCGCTCGGCGAAGCCGCACTGGCCGAGCACGCCGAATGGGCGGTGATGCACCGCCAGCGTCCGCTGGAGCCGGGGAGGATGTAACGCGCCGGACGATGTGTTGAGCCCTCCCTTCAAGGGGGCGAGGCGGCGCGCCTGCGGACCGAAGGTTTGCGCGCCGCCGAGCGACCGCAGCAGGAGCGAAGGGCAGGGTCGCTTGGCGAGGAATGGATTCCGCGCCCAGCAACGTCGGGTGGGGATGGCTTACTTCCGGCGTTTCGACACCATCCCATCCCGGCCTTCCCCTTGGAGGGGAAGGAGTAGAACGCTACCGTCCCAACCCCGTTTGTTCTATCCTCAGCCGGTCATGGAGTCCCACACAGCCAACGCCGAGCCCGACAACCTCCGCATGGTGGTTGCCGACCTGCACAGCACGCGCGTGCTGTCGCTGGACGCGGGCGGGCGCATCCTCGACTGGATCAGTTGGCAGGACGCGGCATGCCTGTACGCGCGCAGCGCGGTGGCGTGGACGCTGGGTGATCCCTGCCTCACGATCCACGGTGGCTTCCGCAATGACGGCGAGCAGAGCGTCATCGATCTGCATCCGATCGTGGCCAGCCGCGGCCATTGCCGCGCCGGCGCGATCGATCCTTCGCCCGCGCTGACCAACGTCGCGCTGTTCGCGCGCGACCGCCACGTCTGCATGTACTGCGGCTCGCATTTCAGCCGCGGCGAACTGACGCGCGACCACGTGTTGCCGCTCTCGCGCGGCGGCAAGGATATCTGGGTCAACGTGGTCACGGCGTGCCTGCACTGCAACATCAGGAAGGGCGGCCGCACGCCGCAGCAGGCCGGCATGCCGCTGCTGGCGGTCCCGTACAAGCCGAGCTGGGTGGAACACCTGATCCTTTCCAACCGCAACATCCTCGCCGATCAGATGGAATTCCTGGTGCATCATCTGCCGAAGAAGCGGCGGGTTAACTAGCGGGACTCGGGACTCGGGACTCGGGAAAGCATAAACATTGTCGTCATTCCGGGGCGTTCGCGGTTTGGTCGCGAACGGAACCCGGAATCCAGCTTTTCTCCCGGCACCAAAAACCAGTTCCGGGTTGCGCGCAAACGCGCACCCTTCGGTTTCCCTTCCGCACACCGTAAAATCCCGCGTTTCGCCGCTCAACCTGCGCGGCGTCCGATCACGGAAACACCTTGAGCGACCAGCCACGCCTGCCCGAGCACGAGAGCGTGCGCACGGAAGGTTCCACCGACGCCCTGCCGGTGGCGCCGGCGCTCGGACTCGCGCTGGATATCGCACGCATGCCGCGCAAGTCCACGCTGGTGGACAAGCGCGTGCTGCTGGTCACTGCGCTCGCAATCGGGATCGCCTTCGGCGCCGCGCTGATCGCACAACTGCTGACAGCGCTGATCGGTTTCGTCACCAACATCGCTTTCTACGGACGCGTTTCCGCTGCGTTTTCCTCACCTGCATACAATCACCTGGGCGCCTGGGTGATCGTGGTGCCGGTGATCGGCGGCCTGATCGTGGGCGCGATGGCGCGTTGGGGTTCGTCGGCGATCCGCGGTCACGGCATTCCCGAAGCGATGGAACAGGTGCTGTTGAACGAATCGCGCATCGCACCACGCATCACGTTCCTGAAACCGGTTTCATCCGCGATCGCAATCGGCACCGGCGGACCGTTCGGCGCGGAAGGCCCGATCATCGCCACCGGCGGCGCACTGGGTTCGTTCCTCGGGCAACTGCTGCGCGTCACCGCGCACGAACGCAAGGTGCTGCTCGCGGCAGGCGCGGCGGCGGGCATGGCGGCGGTATTCGGCTCGCCGGTTTCCGCGCTGGTACTCGCAGTCGAATTGCTGCTGTTCGAGCTGCGCCCGCGTTCGCTGATTCCGGTCGCACTCGCCACGTTCACCGCCACCGGCGTGCGTTATGCCCGCTACGGTTCGACGGCGGTGTTCGCGATGCCGCACAATCTGATCGAACCGGGCGGCTGGGCGCTGGCCAGCTACATCGCGCTCGGTGCGCTGGTCGGCTTGCTGAGCGTGGGCGTCACCAAGCTGGTGTACGGCGTCGAGGACGCGTTCGAAAAACTTCCCGTTCACTGGATGTGGTGGCCGGCGATCGGCGGCCTGGCGGTCGGCGTGATCGGTTTTTTCGCACCGCACACGCTGGGCGTCGGTTACGACAACATCGAAGCGATCGTCTCCGGCCGCTTCGGCGTGCAGGTGCTGATTTCGCTGTGCCTTCTGAAATTCCTCTCGTGGGTGATCGCGCTGGGCAGCGGCACCTCGGGCGGAACCTTGGCGCCGCTGTTCACCATCGGCGGCGCGCTGGGCGCGCTGATCGGCATCGGGCTCGCGGCAATCGCGCCGGGCTTCGGCGTCGATCCGCGCATTGCCGCGCTGGTGGGCATGGCGTCCATCTTCGCCGGTGCCTCGCGCGCGTTGTTGACATCCATCGTGTTCGCGTTCGAGACGACGCGCCAGCCGGTCGGCCTGTTGCCATTGCTGGGCGGCTGCACCGCGGCCTACCTGATCTCGGCGCTGGTCATGCGCAACACCATCATGACCGAGAAGATCGCGCGCCGCGGCGTGCGCGTGCCGACCGAGTACGCGGCGGATTTCCTGGAGCAGATTTCGGTCGGCCAGGCCTGCACGCGCGACGTGCGCGCGCTGCGCACGTCCGACGCACTCGCCGACGTTCGGCACTGGCTGAATTCCGGCCAATCCGACGCGCAGCACCAGGGCTATCCTGTGCTGGACGACCAGCAGCGCGTGCGCGGCGTGATCACCCGGCGCGACCTGCTCGATCCCGATCTGCCCGGCCTGC
>DASXWZ010000016.1:0-2763 GCA_036503375.1 Rhodanobacteraceae bacterium
TGGCCGGGAAAGACTATGCATGGGAATTCACTGATGTGCCCATCAAAGATCCACAGCTAGATCAAATACGGCTGGATGTTCTCGCTCTTGAAACGACGCATCCCAGTTCGACCCGCTACGTCGATCCTGATGGAGAGGAAATTATTCGGTCCATCATTCGACGACTCCAGAGCGAAGAATATTGAGTAGTGCTGCCAAACTGGGAGACGCCCGTCGGTAACAATGCAGCATTTCGGAACGTATACTCCTCCGATGCACATCGGCCCTTACAACATCGACCCACCGGTCGCGCTCGCGCCCATGGCGGGTGTTACGGACAAGCCGTTTCGCCAGCTTTGCAAGAACCTCGGTGCGGGCTTAGCGGTATCGGAAATGACGACGGCCGATCCGCGGCTGTGGAATACGGCCAAGTCGCTGCGCCGGATGGATCATGCGGGCGAGCCCGATCCGGTTTCGGTGCAGATCGCGGGCTACGATCCGGCAATGCTGGCCGAGGCCGCGCGCTACAACGCCGACAACGGCGCGCAGATCATCGACATCAACATGGGCTGCCCGGCCAAGAAGGTGTGCAATGTCTGGTCGGGTTCCGCGCTGTTGCAGGACGAGCCGCTGGTGGCGCGCATCTGTACGGCCGTGGTGCAAGCAGTCGACGTGCCGGTGACGCTGAAGATCCGCACGGGCTGGGATCGCGAACACAGGAACGCACTGAACATCGCGCGCATCGCGGAAGATTGCGGCATCGCCGCACTCGCGGTGCACGGCCGCACGCGCGCGGACAAGTACGAAGGCGTGGCCGAATACGACACCATCGCCGCGGTGAAGGCGAGCGTTGCCATTCCGGTGATCGCCAATGGCGATATCGATGCGCCGCAGAAAGCGCGTTTCGTGCTCGGTTACACGCAAGCGGATGCGGTGATGATCGGCCGCCCGGCGCAGGGGCGCCCGTGGATCTTCCGCGAGGTCGCGCATTACCTGTCGACGGGCGAATCGTTGCCCGAACCGGAGCCGGGCGAAGTGCGCGACATCCTGCTCTGGCATTTGCACGCGCTGTACGCGTTCTATGGCGAGCCCATGGGCGTGCGCATCGCGCGCAAGCACTTGGGCTGGTACGCCAAGGACCGGCCGGAGAATGCGGCCTTCCGCTCGGTCGTCAATCGCGCCGAAACCGCACACGAACAACTGCGACTGACGCGCGAATATTTCGACGCGCTGCTGGCGGGCGCGGAAGCGGAGTTCGCTGCCGCGGCCTAAGACTTTCGATTCGCGCTTCGTCATTCCGGCCATGGATTGGCCGGAATCCAGAACCTTGGACCGAAAGACACCGGATTCCGGCCCTGCGCCGAAATGACGAGCAGGATTGTCGAGCGTCGAGGCGTAGCCCGGATGGAGGCGCGCAGCGCCGCAATCCGGGGAGCACTTCCAGGAAGCCCCGGATTCCGCTTCGCTGCATCCGGGCCGATTCACGCAAATTCCGGCACACCCGTGTATCATGTCCGGCCAATCCATCCTTCCATCCGCATAAAGGGATAATACCCATGGGAGCAGAGCCACGATGAGCAGCTACCTGTTCACCTCCGAATCGGTTTCCGAAGGCCATCCGGACAAGGTCGCCGACCGCATCTCCGACGCCGTGCTGGACGCGATCGTCGCGCAGGACAAGCGCGCGCGCGTGGCCTGCGAAACCATGGTCAAGACCGGCGTGGCGATCGTCAGCGGCGAGGTCACCACCAACGCCTGGGTCGACATCGAGGCGCTGGCGCGCGAGGTGATCCTGGACATCGGCTACGACTCCTCGCACGTCGGCTTCGACGGCGCGACCTGCGGCGTCCTGAACCTGATCGGCAAGCAGTCGCCCGACATCAACCAGGGCGTGGATCGCAAGAAGCCGGAGGAACAGGGCGCGGGCGACCAGGGCCTGATGTTCGGCTACGCCTGCAACGAGGCGCCGGAGTTCATGCCCGCGCCGATCTACTACTCGCATCGCCTGGTCGAGCAGCAGGCTGCCGTGCGCAAGAAAGGCAAGCTGCCGTGGCTGCGCCCGGATGCCAAGTCGCAGGTGACGCTGCGCTACGACGCCGACCACAAGGTGACCGGCCTCGATGCGGTCGTCCTGTCCACGCAACACGATCCGGAAGTGAAGCATTCGGATCTGTCCGAAGGCGTGCGCGAACTGATCCTCAAGCCCGTGCTGCCGAAGAAGTGGCTGGATGCGCTGCCCAAGAACAAGGTGCACATCAACCCGACCGGCAAGTTCGTGATCGGCGGACCGGTCGGCGATTGCGGCCTGACCGGCCGCAAGATCATCGTCGATACCTACGGCGGCATGGCGCGCCACGGCGGCGGCGCGTTCTCGGGCAAGGATCCGAGCAAGGTCGATCGCTCGGCCGCGTACTACGCGCGCTACATCGCGAAGCACGTCGTCGCCGCCGGCCTCGCGAAGCGCTGCGAGGTCCAGTTCGCCTACGCGATCGGCGTCGCCGAGCCCGTCTCGATGCTCGTCGACACGTTCGGCACCGGCATCGTCTCCGACGAGAAGCTGACCAAGGCCGTGCTCGCGACGTTCGACGCGCGCCCCGGCATGCTGATCAAGGAGCTCGACCTCCGCCGCCCGATCTTCAAGAAGACGGCCGCGTATGGTCACTTCGGCCGCGAAGACGCTCGCTTCCCCTGGGAGGCGACGCCCCGCGTGAACGAGCTGCGTGAGCTGCTGCCCCGTGGCAGCAAGGCACAGCGCGCCACTTCTGCTACTGCGTTTAGCGTCGA
>DASXWZ010000017.1:0-12439 GCA_036503375.1 Rhodanobacteraceae bacterium
GGGCCGGTAGAGAAATCGAAGCGTGGCGGATCAATGCGCCGTGGCGGCGTGTCGATCCCACATTCGGGTGAGGCGGTCTTTCAGATGGAGCTTTTCGCGCTTCATGCCGGCCAGGGATGTGTCATCCAGCGGCAGCACGCCGAGTTCCGCGTCGCGAACCTTGCTGTCCAGTTCCTGATGGTGCTGATAAAGGCGGCGGAACTCGGGGTCCGCCTTCATCAGCGCTTCGACGTCGTCTCTCTGCATGGATTCAAACATTGCAGAACCTCCTTTGATCAATGATGCGCCTGCCTTGCGCAGGCGCCTGCAAACACCAAATCACGCCACCCACGCGCCGCTCGAGCGGTGCGCGGGATCATTGAAAGCTGCGGGATTCATTCGGTTTCGGGCGGAATGGCGTTGGGCCGATTCCGAAGGCGAAGCTACTCCGATCCCGGTGCCTTGGCAACCGCCCGCGGGGCCGCGCCGCCACTGGCGCGCAGCCCGCAACCTATTGTCTGCAGACGGTTTTCGTGAGACATCAATTCCCGCTTGCCATAGCTTGACAGGCGAATGCGCGGGCTCTCAGGGTTCCGCACTGACCTCGACGCTCGCGCCTTTCCCGCCGCTCTCCACCGAGCGAATACGGATGCGCGAAGCGTCCGCGCCCCCCGCGACCAGGGCATCGCGCACGGCGACCGCGCGACGGCCTGCCAGCACGCGTTGACCCGGGGCCGCACGCGGCACGATGTGAATCGACTGGCTGGAATGCGCTTGCGCGAACTCCGCCAACCGATGCGTGCGCGAAGCAGAGAGGGTATCGCCGCCGGCGTTGAAAGCGCTATCGGACAAGGTCAGGCTGGCGCTGCCCCCGGAAGACGAACCGGAATCGCCGCGCAACGCGCGCGTGGCCTGTTCGGCCAGATCGGCTTCCTTGCGCGCCAGCGCAGCCGCGCGCGACTGCGCTGCAGCGAGTTTCCTGCTTTGCTCGGCTTCGGCCTGCGCCTGCTGCGCCTGCTGCGAATAAGCGGCTCCCTGCTCCTGCAGCATTTGCGCCTGCTGCACCGCTGCCTGGTATTGCAGGCGTTGCCGCGCCAGTTCCGCACGCGCGGAAGCGGCTTCGGCCTGCGAGGCTTCGAGCATGATGTGGTCGTGCTGCCGCTGGAGCTGATCGAGCTGCTGCTGGTCGGCCTCGCCCTGCGCCGCGGCACGCGCCAGCGCCACGCGCTGTTCGGCCAGGAACAAATAGTGCGGGCGTTCCCGTCGGCCGGAATCGCGCAGCACATCGATGGCATCACGCGCGCGCGCCTGCTCACCCGGCGCGAGGTTGCCGAGCACCGGATCGGCGCTCAACTGGTCGAGTTGCGCGGACAGACGTTGCACGTCGGCATCCGGTTGCGCCCCGCCGGCGACCAGGGGCGAAATCAGTCCAACTGCCAACAACAACAAGATGACGATCGCTCGCGTGCGCATCAGTTTGCGCCCCCTTGATCATAGGCTCCGCTGCTGCTCGCCGGCGGCAAGGTTTCATCGCTGGGGACGCTGGAGTCGCCCGCAGGAAATGCGGTCGAATCGGCGGATGCCGGTGGCATGTTCGAGCTGCCCGACGCCGGCGCACCCGACTGAGGGGCGCCCAATTGAATGGGCGGCAATTCTTCGGAAGAACCGCCGCTGGCCGGTTGCGATGCCGCCTGCTGGGCGGCCGCGGCTTCGGCCTGCTTCTGTTCCAGATCGGTCTGCAGATTGGCGTTTTCGTCGCGCTGATTCTGGATGCGGGTTTCGAGTTCGACCGCGCGGGCGCGGGCGCGGGCGGTTTCGGCCGCCGCCGCGGCTTCCTCGGCACTGGCCGCGGCCTGCTCGTTGTTGCCATCGGCCATTGCGGCCTGCGCAAAGGCAAAGCGGCGCTGGGCTTCGGCAAAGTCGCCCGGCGCGCGAGTGGCTGCGCCCGCCGCATCGGCGGCGCGGATCCGGGCATTGGCCTGGTCCAGCATCCCGGTCGGCGGCGGGGTGGTGGCGCAGCCGGTGGCCAGGGCCGTCACGAAAAGCGGAACCAGCCGATGGATTTTCATTCGCGCGCGTGCCATAAGGTCGTCATCGGGGTGCGGGGGTATTGTCGGGCGGGGGTCGCGGCATTGCAACGCGACACACGGCTGGCCCCGCTCTTGCTTCGTTCGGCTCTCCATTCGTGACGGTATTGCCATGGATATCGGGTATTTCCTGAAGTTGATGATGGACAAGGGCGCCTCGGACATGTTCCTGTCCACCGGCGCGCCGGTGCATATCAAGGTCGAGGGCAAACTCTATCCGCTCGGCAATACCGGCCTGCCCTCGGGCATGGCCAAGAAGATCGCATATTCGCTGATGGACGAGGGCCAGGTACCGCAGTTCGAGCGCGACCTGGAATTGAACATGGCGATCGCGGTGAAGGACGTCGGCCGCTTCCGGGTCAACGTGTTCAAGCAGCGCGGCGAGGTGGGCATGGTGATTCGCTCGATCAAGAGCGAGATCCCGTCCATCGAGCAACTGCTGCTGCCGGCGATCTACAAGCAACTGATCATGGAACCGCGTGGACTGATCCTGGTGGTCGGTTCGACCGGCTCGGGCAAGTCGACCACGCTGGCCTCGATGATCGACTACCGCAACAGCAACACCTCGGGCCACATCCTCACCATCGAGGATCCGATCGAATACCTGCACCGGCACAAGAAATCGCTGGTGAACCAGCGCGAAGTCGGCATGGACACGCACGGCTTCCACGAAGCGCTGAAGAACGCGATGCGCGAAGCGCCGGACGTGATCCTGATCGGCGAGATCCGCGACACCGAAACCATGGACGCGGCGATCAGCTTCTCCGAGACGGGCCACATCTGCCTCGCCACGCTGCATTCCAACAACGCCGACCAGACGATCGAGCGCATCCTCAATTTCTTCCCCGAGGCCGCGCACAAGAACATCCTGATGAATCTCGCCTTGAACCTGAAGGCGATCATTTCCCAGCGCCTGGTGATCGGCAAAGATGGTCGGCGGCGTCCGGCGGTGGAAGTGTTGATCAACACGCCGCACATCCGCGACCTCCTGCGCCGCGGCGAGGTGCACCAGATCAAGGAGGCGATGGAGCGCAGCCTGCAGGAAGGCATGCAGACCTTCGACCAGTCGCTGTTCAAGCTCTACAAGGACGGCATCATCGAGCTCGAGGAGGCGCTCTCGAAAGCGGATTCGCGCGACGGCCTGGCGCTGAAGATCCGGCTGGCCGAAGGCGCGAACGGCAGCGACCTGCCTCAGAACGATCCGTACGACGTGTCGGCGTTCTGAAAAAAGCGGGCGCCCTGCCGAGAGCGCCCGCGACGTTGGAGTCGTACCGGAGGAGACTAGAACCGGTACTCCGCATTTACAGACACCAGGTTGGTCGACAAGTTCACGTTGCTCTTGTCGGCGTGGTAATAGTCGTAGCCCAGACCCAGCCCGAAGTTGCGGTTGAAGTCGTAGCCGAATCCCACGCCTGCATAGTAGCCGTTGTCGTTGAGGTGCTTGTCGAGCGGAAACGGATCGCTGGAAAGGCCCTCGCCCTTCCACGCGTACAACCCGCCGCGACCGGAGACGTACCAATTCGGGTTGAGGTTGTAACGTCCGTTCACGCCCGCGGTCCAGCCGCGCAGCGAGGCCTTGTTCTCGGACACCACCGGCTGGCTGTTGAACACGTTCTTGATCTGCACGTTGCCCAGATCGTTGTAGCCGATTTCCGCGCCGAGGGCGAAGTTCGGCGAAAGCGACCAGCGGTAACCGCCGTTGACGGCGTAACCGGTGTCGCCGCCGCTGTTCGGGCCGTTGATCACATTGCTGTGTCCGACGTTGCCATCGATGAAGAACTGGCCGGTGCCGGCGTTGACGTTGCCGTTGTCCTGCGCAAAGGCAGGCGCTGCCGCGAAAGCCGCGGCGATGCAAAGGGCAGTCAGGGTCTTGCGCATTATCTTTCTCCTGCGTGTGTGCGTTATGCGCCGGCGAACATTGTTCGTTCGCGAACGCATGCGCGATTTGTTGCGCGCAGAAGTAAGACAACCGTTAACCGCAATTGTTGCGATTTCGTAAGCGCCGAACTCAGGCGCAGTTCATCGCATTCATGGACACGCTGCGCTTGCAGCGCAATCAGGCGCGATTCACTTTTACCGCTGAATGCGTCGCCCGCTGCGCGGATCGAATGCGTGCACTTTCTCCGTCGCAAAATACAGCGCCAACTCCGCGCCGTGCGCGGGCAACGACTGCGGGGGGACGCGCGCGACAAGCCCGTTTCGACCCAGGCGCAGGTTGAGGAACATTTCGTTGCCGACAGGCTCGACCACTTCCAGTTGCGCGCGCAGCACGCGGCTGGAGCCGCCCTCCGGAATTCCGAGATGCAGAATTTCGGGACGCAGACCGAGCACGAGCTCCTTGCCGTCGTAGCGTGTCAGTTCCGGGCGCAAGCGACGCAAATCACCCAGCGACAGCGTGCTCCCGTCATCGATCTTCAATTGCGCCTGCGCGCCTTCTTCCTGCAAGGTGCCGCGCAGGAAGTTCATGGCCGGACTTCCGAGGAACCCCGCGACGAAGATGTTCGCCGGCTCTTCGTATAGCCGCATCGGCGTGTCGATCTGTTGGATCTCGCCTTCGTTCAACACCACGATGCGTTGCCCCAGCGTCATCGCCTCGATCTGGTCGTGGGTGACGTAGATCATCGTCGCGCCGAGCCGCCGGTGCAGGCGCGCGATCTCCACGCGCATCGACAGCCGCAATTTGGCATCGAGATTGGAAAGCGGTTCGTCCAGCAGGAAGACCTTCGGCTCGCGCACCAACGCCCGACCCAGTGCGACGCGTTGGCGCTGGCCGCCGGACAACTGACGCGGCCGGCGCTCCAGCATTTCGCGCAGGCCGAGCATCGTCGCCGCGGCATCGATGCGGCGCGCGATCTCCGCGCGCGGCATGCCACGCAATTTCAGGCCGAACGCCAGGTTTTCCGCCACGCTCATGTGCGGATACAGCGCGTAGTTCTGGAACACCATCGCGATGTCGCGTTCGCGCGGCGGCACGTCGTTGACCGCACGGCCGTCGATCGCGATCGTGCCGGAACCCGCCGTCTCCAGTCCGGCGATCATCCGCAACAGCGTGGTCTTGCCGCATCCCGACGGCCCGACCAGCACCAGGAGCTCGCCATCGGCGACCTCGAATGACGCATCCGCCACGGCAACCTTGCCGTGGTCGAATTCCTTGCGCACGTTGTCGAGGCGGACGGTGGCCATCAGGAAAATTGCATCTGGATTCGACCGATTTTCTCTGCTCGCTTCGCCCTGCTTCCACGATCCATCAAACCCTGACGGATTGGATTGACCACTCCTCGAGGGCAGAAGTCGCTTGAGCGAAGCTCGCCGTTGAACATTTCCCGCAACGGCCGGGGCACGTTATCATGCCGATGTAATCGTTTACATCCTTCGGGGAGATGGGCAATGGCGGACACCGCCAAACCCTCGCGTTTCGTGTTTCCGGATGCTTTCCTGTGGGGCAGCGCGACTTCGGCCTACCAGATCGAAGGATCGCCCCTGGCCGACGGCGCCGGGATGAGCAATTGGCACCGCTTCTCGCACACGCCGGGACACGTGCACGACGGCGACACCGGTGACCTCGCGTGCGATCACTATCGACGCTGGCGCGACGACGTCGAACTGATGCGCGCGCTCGGCATGGATGCCTACCGCTTTTCGATTTCCTGGAGCCGCGTGCTGCCGGAAGGCCGCGGCGCGGTGAATCAGCGTGGCCTCGCCTTCTATGACCGGCTGGTGGATTCGCTGCTGGAGCACGGCGTCGCGCCGATGATCACGCTGCATCACTGGGATCTGCCCGCCGCGCTGGACGATCGCGGCGGCTGGTTGAACCAGGAAATCGCACACTGGTTCGCCGAGTACGCACGGATATTGTTCCGCAAGCTCGATGATCGCGTGCGGTTGTGGGTGACGCTCAATGAGCCGTGGGTGGTGACCGACGCGGGCTATCTGCATGGCGTGCTGGCGCCGGGACACCGCAGCCTGTACGAACCACCGATCGCCGCGCATAACCTGCTGCGCGCGCACGGCGCGGCGGTGCAGGCCTATCGCGCCGAGGGCAAACACGAAATCGGAATCGTGGTGAACCTCGAACCCAAATACGCCGCCTCGGACGACGAGGAAGACGTCGCCGCCACCGCACGCGCCGACGCCTACATGAACCGGCAATTCCTCGATCCGATTTTCCTGGGCAGCTATCCGGAAGAGCTCGCGGAAATCTTCGGCGAAGCCTGGCCGCGCCGGCCGGCGGAAGATTTCGAGGGAATCAAGCAGCGCATCGATTTCGTCGGGGTGAACTACTACACGCGCAACGTCACGAAGCACGACGCACGCGCATGGCCATTGCGCGCTTCCGGTGTCCGCCAGCGACGCGCAACGCACACCGAAACACAGTGGGAGGTCTACCCGCGCGGTCTTGCCGATGTGCTGGAATGGGTCGCCAAACGCTACGGCAATCCGCCGATCTACATCACCGAGAACGGCGCGGCCTTCTACGATCCGCCGGCGGCGGCGGAAGACGGCATCGACGACCCGCTGCGCGTCGCATATCTTCGCGAGCATCTGCGCGCCGCACACGTGGCGCTCGAACGCGGCGTGGATTTGCGCGGCTATTTTGCCTGGTCTCTGCTGGACAATTTCGAGTGGGCGCACGGCTATTCCAAGCGCTTCGGCATCGTGCACGTGGACTACGTCACGCAACAGCGCACGCCCAAAGCCAGCGCGCGGTTCTATGCGAAGGTGATTGCGACACGTGGTGCGGCGCTGGAAGCGGCTTGAGACCGGCAGCTATTTCGTTTCCACCACGATCCGTGCCGGGGCCTTGCGGATGCGCAGCTCGCCGTGTTGCCATTGCGCCGGTTTGCCATCGACCGTCGTGCTTCCCGGCGGCTGCGCCAGCGGCCAGGTCAGCGCCAGTCCACCCGGCGGCAAAGCAGTGCCCTTGTCGATCGTGCAGATCACGCGCGTGCCTTCGCGTTTCAACGCGAAACCCAATGCCCCGCTGGGCGTTCGCAAGCCATGAATGGCCACACCGCCGCCATCGAGCCATCGAGGTTGCACGCCGGCGGCCAGGACCATCGTTTGATCTCCGTCGCGCTGATACGCGAAAAGATCGAGCGCCGAGCGGATGAAATCGGACGCGACCCAGGCGTGCGGCATGTCGCCGATGAAGCCGGGCGCGCGCGAATCGCGCCGCACCACTTCCGCCCACTGGTTCCAGGCGCGCGGTCGCACGCCGTCGAAGAAGAAATCCAACAGCAACGGGATGCGATCGCGCCAACCCAACCGGGCGAATACGCCGATGTTGCGCCATTCGTAGGGCGTGTAGTCCTTCCACTGCCCGACTTGCGCGCGCGTCCGGGATTCACGCCAGTAACGCTCGAAGCCGTCGCGAAACACGTTTTCCGGAAGTTCCGTCTGGAGCGCGTGCAACTGCCCGCCGGGCGAGAGCGCGATCGTGGTGGAGGTCGGATCGAAATCGCCCAGTTCGGCGCTGCCGGGCACGTAATCGATGCCGTGCGCTTCGATGCTGGCGCGCAATGAAGCGTAGAGATCCTTCCGGAATTCATCGCGGGCCTGCGCGAACCGCGCGGCTTCATCCTGTTTCCCCAGCGCCCGAGCGATCGTTACCGCATCGCCGTACCCCGTGAGTGCCCAGAAGTCGTCCCAGTAGGAATGCTGCGGATGCGACGAATAGCCTTCGTGGCTGATCGAAGCGGGCATCAGGCCGCAGAACATCTTCGTTTTGGCATCGTTGCAGGCACCCCGCTCACGGATGCGCTGCATGTAGGCGACCGTGGCTTGTGCATGCGGCCACATTCGTTGCAGGAAGTCGTGATCGTTGCCGTAACGCCACACCTGCGCGATGAGGTGCAGGAATTCGCCGGGGCTGTCGTTCTCGATCGTCGGATCGGCACCGCGCGCGTCCACGCAGCACGGCGGCTTGCCGTCGGGAAACTGGAACGGCGCGTACCAGAGCGCGTAGTCGCGCGCGGCCTGCGTTTCGCCCAGGCGCAACAGCGCGTCCGACATCATCGCACCATCGCGGATCCACGAACGGTCGTAGGATCGCGTTCCGGGGCGAAGCTCATTGCCATTGCGCGAAATCAAGATCCACGCCAGCGAGCTTCGCAGCGCATCGGCGATCGGCGGCGCGGAGGACGGCAGTCGCAACGACACGCGATCGAGTTTGGCGTGCCACCGCGCGGCGACGGCATTTTCCTCGCGTCGCAGCCAGGCATCCGTTTTTTTCTCTGCTTCGGGCAACGCGACCGCGCCCGACAACGGCGCGACGACGCCGAAGGTTTCGCTCGAATGCGGCATCAAACGTACGCGATAGAGCGCCGCGCCAGTGGCGAAGCCGGCCTCGTCATGCACGTTGCGCGATTGCGGCAACTTTTTCGATCCGAGCTGCTGCACGATGGATCCCTTGTCCAGGGTTCCGGCGAAAGCCGCATCCGGCTCCTGCAGCAGGAACACGCGCGGCTTGCCGTCCACATCCAATGCGTGGTCGTTCCAGGCGAGATCATGGATCGGACTGACGCCGCCGGCCGAATTCAGGAATTGCATCGGCGGATCGACCTGCAACGGTCGGACCGCGAGCGCAAGCGTGAGGTCGCGCGCGTGATCACCGTCGTTTTTCACTTCGTAGCGCACGACCAATTGTGAGCGCTGGCCTGACCCCGCGCCGAAGGCGGTGATGTGCAACGAAACATCACCGTGTCTCCACGTCACGGTCGGAATCGGCAGATAGCCGTCGCGCAGGGTGTGCGTAGTGGCTACGCCTGCCCAGGTAATCGCCTTGCCCTGTTCGACCAACACCGGCTCGATGCTGAAACCGTTCTTGCCTGCTTCCAGTGCGCCGTCTTCGGAGAGCAGGCCCGAATCGCTGCCGCCGTCCACGCCGACCAAGGCCCAATACACCTGCTCGCCGGTAAAGCTCCGCGGGAAAGAACCGCGCGGCGCCTGATTTGCGAGATCCGCGATCTTTTCGTTCGCGGCCTTCAGCGCATCCGACGGTTCCGCAATCACAACGGCATTGGCGCTCGACACGCAAATGACGAGCAGGAGAAAGATTCGCTTCGCTTTCATCCTTTCACGCTCCCCAGCAGCAGACCGCGGACGTAGTACCGCTGCACGGCGAGGAACAGCGCCAGCACCGGCAGCACCGTGACCACCGCGCCCGCCATCATCAGCTCGAAATCCTGCACGTGTTCGCGCGAGAGCGAGGCCAGGCCGACGGGCAGCGTGTAATGCTGCTGGCCGGTCAGCACGATCAGCGGCCACATGAAATCGTTCCACGCGGTGAGGAAGGTCAGCACCGCCAGCGTCACCAGGATCGGCTTCAGCAGCGGCAGCACGATCTGCACGAAGATGCGCGCCTCGCCGGCGCCGTCAACGCGAGCGGCTTCCAGCAGATCATCGGGGATGCCGCGCGCGTACTGCCGCACCAGGAAGATGCCGACAATGCCGAACACGGTCGCGGTACTCGGCAGGATCACGCCGGCGTAGGTGTTCACCAGCCCGACGTATTTCAGCAGCAGGAACAACGGCAGCATCGCGACCTGCGCAGGGATCACCAGGCCGCCGATCAGCACGCCGAACAGCTTCTCGCGTCCGGCGAAGCGCAGCTTGGCGAAGGCGTACCCGGCCAACGTGTTGCACACGAGCGAGAGCAACGTGATCGCCGTCGAGATGAACACGCTGTTGGCGAAGTACCGGCCCATGCCGGCGTGTTCGAACAATTCGCGGTAGTTGTGCAGCGTGGCGTGTTCGGGCCACATCGGTGGCGGCAGCGAACTGGCCGCACCCGGCTGCATGAAGGACACCGACAGCATCCACAGCAACGGAAACAGCGTCACCGCCGCACCGGCGAACAGTGCGCCGTTGATCCAGATGCTCGCAGCACGCGTCTTCATGCGATGCTCTCGCGCGCTTCGCCCGCGCGCCACATCAGCGCAGTTAACGCGAACATGATGATGAAGAGCAGGAAGGCGACGGCCGAGGCCGTGCCCATGTTCCAGTATTTGAAGCCCTCGTCGTACATCAGGTACAGCACGCTGAGCGTACTCTGCAGCGGCCCGCCTTCGGTGATCACGTAAGGCTCGGCGAACAACTGGAAATAGCCAGCCACGGTGAGGATGCCGACCATCAGCAGGATGGGGCCGAGCGACGGCAACGTGATATGGCGGAACTGGCGCACGACCGACGCGCCATCGATGCGCGCGGCTTCGTAGAGTTCGACGGGAATCGACTGCAGGCCGGCCAGCAGGATGATCATGTTGTAGCCGAAGTTCTTCCACACCGCGAACAGGATGATCATCGGCATCGCCCAGTGCGGATCGCCCAGCCAGTCGATCGGATGGATGCCGAGGTGCGCCAGCACGAAATTCACCACGCCGTATTTCGGGTTGAATAGATAACGCCAGATCACCGCCACCGCCACCACCGTGGTGACGACAGGTGCGAACAGCGCCGTGCGGAAGAACGCGCGCGCCCTCGCCAAGGGCGAATTCAGCAGCAGCGCCGCGCCCAGCGATACCAGGATCGACAACGGCACTCCGACGACCACGAAGTAGAACGTGTGCCCCAATGCGGCCCAGAACAGCGGCCGGTGCAGCAGTTCCCAGTAATTGTGCAAACCGACGAAACGCAGGTTATGGATGTCGGCAAGCGCGTAGAGGTCGTAATCGGTGAAACTCAGCAGCAAGCCGACGATCACCGGTACCAAAAAGAAGACGCCGAGCACCAGCAAGGCTGGTGCGAGGAACAACCACGCGCTCGATCCGCGGTTCATGGCTCGGCTTTCCTTTCCCGCGACAACACCCAGCGCCGCTTGGCGAGCATCGTATTCGCCTGCGCGTCCATTTGCGCTGTCGCCTGATCGACCGTCAACTGCCCCGCGATCACGCGCGCCGCGGTGTCCTGCATCATGTTGACGATCTGCTCCCATTCCGGCACCGGCGGCGCGGGTGCCAGCCGCTCCAGTTGTTCGCGGAAGGCGTGCAACTTCGGATCGTTCTTCAATTCAGCGCTTTCCCACGCGGAACGCCGCGGCGGCAGATCGCCCAGCAATTCGTAAAAACGCTGCTGTACCCGCGGACGCGACAGATATTCGATCAACGCCCACGCCGCGCCCTGTTGTCGCGAAGTGCGCGGGATGGCCAGGCTGGAGCCATAAGCCACCGAATCGCCGGGACCCTCCGGTCCCGGCAACGGAGCCGTTGACCATCGATCCTGTTGCGACGCCGGCAGGCGCTTGCGGAACTCGCCGATGTTCCAGGGACCGGACAGATAGAAGACATACGCGCCGCGGCCGAATTCCTCCCAGGGATTGCCGACCTGGACGTTCGTGTACGCGGGCACGTCGCCGCGCTTGAACAAGCCAACGTAGAACGCGAGCGCGCGCCTGAACCCCGCGCTTTCGAAATTGCCGTAGCGACCGCCGTCGCGCAACAGCGGCACGTGGGTCTGCAACGCCAGCGCCAGCAATTGATCGTATTCGTTGGTCGGCAGCAGCGCGCCCCAGCGTTTGCCGTCGCTCTTCGCGCGGATCGCATCCATCTGCGCCTGCCATTGCGCCCAGTCGCGCGGCGGCGCCTCGAAACCGGCCTCGTGCAGCAGATCGACGCGGTAGAACAGCAGGCGCGTATCGACGTACCAGGGAATCCCGTACACCACGCCGTCGATGCGGTTGGTGCCCCACACGGTCGGAAAGTAATCGTCCGCGCGGATGTCGCGCGAGCCCGACACGCGCGCATCCAGCGGTTCGAGCGCATGCAGTGCGGCGAATTCCGGGATCCAGGTATTGCCGATCTGCACGAGATCGGGCAGCGAACCGCCGGCATACGCGGTCAGAAGTTTCTCGTGCGCGGCGGTCAGCGGAATCTGCTGCACGCGCACGCGGATGTCGGGATGCTCACGCTGGAATTCGGGCAGCAACTTGACCACCGCTTCGCCTTCGCGGCCGATGGTCCAGAATTCGAGCGTCCTGCGGTCACGGGATTGCGCGCACGCGGTGAGCAACGCGCAGGACATCAGCGCGAGCAATCCGATCGCGCGCGCGAACCTCATCGCGCCGTGGCACGCATCTTTCCGCCGATGTTCCGGCGCGGAGCATTCGCCACCTGATTGTTCTCGCCGCTCAGCCATCCGCCCTTGAACCCCGCACGCTGCAAGCCCTTGCGGATGTGCGGGTTGGAACGCATCACCTTCCACACGAAACCGCTGCGGTAATTCTCCACCATCAGCAGGATCGGCCCCTGATCGATGCCGAGATACTCGTTGTCGAACCAGCCCTGCCCGGGCACCACACTGCCGGTGCGCAGCGGCGCGTTCAACTGGAAACTGGGATTGAAGGCGTCCTTGAAACCGTAATCCGAATACAGCCAGGG
>DASXWZ010000018.1:0-8608 GCA_036503375.1 Rhodanobacteraceae bacterium
ATCCTCGGCGTGCACATGGTCGGCGCGGAAGTGTCCGAACTGATCGCCGAGGCGGTCGTGGCGATGGCGTTCAAGGGCTCGTCCGAAGACCTCGCGCGCATCGTGCACGCGCACCCGACGCTGTCCGAAGCCGTGCACGAAGCCGCGCTGTCGGTGGACAAGCGGGCGATACACAAGGCGAATTGAAACCTGGATGACATCACCCGTCCAGCACATGATCTGCGCTGACACGGGATCCAGCTTTGCAAAAATAAATCTGGGGACTCCGGCTTTTTTCGCCGGAATGACGAATCGAGAGATCCGCACCTTGACGAGCAATTCCTTCCGCGCCTTCCGCATCCGCAATGAAGCCGATGGTTATCGCGCCGGCATCGAAACCATGCGCGCAGAGGAGCTGTCGCCCGGCGAGGTGCTGATCAAGACCGCGTATTCCTCGGTCAATTACAAGGACGCGCTGGCGGGCGCCGGCAAGGGCAAGATCCTGCGCAAGTTTCCGCTGAACGGCGGCATCGATGTCGCCGGTCACGTGGTCGAATCCGCCGATCCGCGTTTCAAGGAAGGCGATGCGGTGCTGTGCACCGGTTGCGGGCTTTCCGAAACCCGCGACGGCGGCTACGCCGAATACGCGCGTTTGCAAGCCGAGTGGACGATCCGTCTGCCGGAAAATCTTTCGCTGCGCGAGAGCATGATCCTCGGCACCGCCGGTTTCACCGCTGCGCTGGCGCTGCTGCGCATGCGCGACAACCGCCAGCGACCGGAACTCGGCCCGATCGCGATCACGGGCGCGACCGGTGGCGTGGGCATGCTGGCGGTCGACATTTTTTCCCGCGCGGGTTACGAGGTGCACGCGATCAGCGGCAAGGCAGATCGCGCGGCGTTTCTGGAAGGCCTGGGCGCGGCAAAGGTGCTCGATCGCCATGAATTGGATCTCGGCGACAAACCGATGGAGTCCGCTCGTTTCGGCGGCGCCGTGGACGCCACCGGCGGTACGCTGCTCGCGCAATTGCTGGCGAGCACGGCGCCGTACGGCAATGTCGGCAGCGTGGGACTTGCGGCCGACGCCAAACTCGAAACGACGGTGATGCCCTTCATCATCCGCGGCGTCAGCCTGCTGGGCATCGCCTCTGCCGGAACGGCGCGCGACATCCGTGAACAAGTGTGGCGGCATCTGGCCTCCGACTGGAAGCCCGCGCATCTGGATACGATCTGCACGCGCGAAGTCACGCTGGACGAACTTCCCAACGTGTTCGGGCACATGCTCAACGGCGGCTCGTTCGGCCGCACGCTGGTGCGTGTTGCGAGTGACTAATGGCATGGCGCTTTCCCCGCGGCTTCCCTAGAATGCCGCGGAACGTGGAGTGGGGATTCTCATGGCGCGCATCCTGATCGTGGACGATTCGCCTTCCCAGTTGCTCGGCTTGAAGCGGCTGGTCGAGAAGATGGGTCACGAAACGCTGACCGCCGAAGACGGCGCGGCGGGCGTGGAAGCCACCAAGCGGGAAAAGCCCGACCTGGTGCTGATGGACGTGGTGATGCCGAACCTCAACGGCTTCCAGGCTACGCGCGCGATCTCGAAGGACGCCGCCACTTCGCACATCCCGGTGATTCTGGTGACCACCAAGGATCAGGACACTGACCGCGTCTGGGGCATGCGCCAGGGCGCCAAGGCCTATGTCACCAAGCCGGTGAACGAGGCGGAGTTGACCAAGGCGTTGAGCGAGGCGCTGGGGAAATAACGCGGAGCAACCATCAACCCCGCGGATCGAAACCCGCAAACGCCTTTTCGAACTCCGCATACGCTGCGCGCGACTCGTCGTCATCCGCGCGCGGTGTCTGGATCGTCAGCGTGACGATCTGATCTCCCGGAGTGCGGCCGGGCATGCCGCGACCCTTCAGACGCAGCTTGCGGCCCGAACGAGAACCGGCGGGGATGCGCAGCTCGACATTGCCGCCCAGGGTCGGCACCGGCACCTTCGCACCGAGCGCGGCTTCCCAGGGTGCGATCGCCACTTCCACCTGCACGTCGCTGCCTTCGAGTTTGAAACGCGAATCGTCGCGGACCTGAACTTCCAGCAACAGGTCGCCTGCGGGTCCACCCTGCATTCCGGGCTCACCTTGTCCGGCAAGACGGATCACGCGGCCGGGAAGGATGCCGGCGGGAATGTTTACTTCCAGCGTGCGGTCGCCATGCGCGCGCGCGTCGCGCATGCTCAGCCGCTGCTTGCCGCCGGTATAGGCGGTATGCAGATCGATCGTCACGCCCGCACGCACGTCGCGCCCGCGCATCGGTCCGCGTTGCGCGCGCGGTCCGGCGCCGCGGCCGAACAACGATTCGAAGAAATCGCTGAAGCCGCCGACATCCTCATCGCCCATATCGCGGAAGTGGAATCCGCCGCCGCCGTGTTGCTGCGCCCAGTCCGGCGGCGGGCGGAATTGATCACCGCCGCGATAACCGCCCGCGCGTAACTGGTCGTAGGCCGCGCGCTTCTCCTTGTCGCCCAGCACTTCGTTGGCTTCGTTGATCGCCTTGAACTTCTCCTCGGCGCCGGCTTCCTTGTTCTTGTCCGGGTGGTATTTGCGCGCGAGCTTGCGATAGGCCGTCTTGATTTCGGCCTCGCCCGCACCTGGCTTCACGCCGAGGATGTCGTAGTAATCCTTGAATTCCATGTGTGCCCCAGAAAAGAAAGCTCGCGGCGAATCGCTCCACCGCGAGCTTTGATCTTACGGGAAACCAGATATCAAGCCCTCCCCTTCAAGGGGCGAATCGGTGCGCTTGCGAGCCGCAGGCTCGCGCACCGATGGGCGCCCGAAGCAGGAGCGGAGGGCCGAGTTGCTTAACGAGACAGGGATGTCGAGCTTAGCAACTGTGGGCGGGGATGGTTGACGGCACCCGACACCATCCCCCTCCCAGCCTACCCTTGAAGGGGGAGGAGTTTCACTCGCCCGGCTTGATCTCGATCTTGCGCGGGGTGGTTTCCGGCTTCTTCGGGATCGTGATTTCCAGCACGCCGTGTTTGCCCTTGGCAGCGATGCCTTCCGGATCGGCGCTGTCGGGCAGCGCGAAGCGGCGATGGAACACGCCGCGCGAACGCTCCACGCGCGTGTAGTTGCCTTCCTCCACCGTTTGCTCGCTCTTGCGCTCGCCGCGGATGGAGAGGATGCCCTTGTCCATATGCACTTCGATGTCCTTGGGATCGACGCCGGGGATGTCGGCCTCGATCACGAACTGCTTTGCTTCCTCGCGGATGTCCACGCGGGGGGCCCATTCGCTGGTAACCACGCTGGACTGGTCGCCTTCTTCGTAGTCGGCGAAGAAGCGGTCGAACATGCGCTGGAGTTCGCGCGGATAGTGCCCGCCCCAGCGGTAACGGCTGATGTGGTGGTTCATGTGATGGCTCCTGTTGCTGCCTCGGCCACTACGGGCCGCATGGCCGTTAGATGAGGATGCCCGTCCCGATTTCAAGGTCGAAGCCCCTGCACGCGATGCCCGGAGGCATCGCGTGCAGGGGCTGAGGGTGAGGCAGGATGCCGATCGGAAGCGGCGCCAAGGATGGCTACTTGCTGAAGTCCGAATCAACGCGCAACATGGCGGTTCGCCCCACCGCAAGGAGCCCACCCATGACCATCAAGACCGGGGATCGCCTTCCCGCCGCCACCTTCAACCTGATCCGCGACGGCGTGCAGAGCGTCAGCACGGACGACGTCTTCAAGGGCAAGAAGGTGGTGCTGTTCTCGGTGCCCGGCGCATTCACCCCCACCTGTTCCGAGCGCCACCTGCCCGGCTACGTCGAGCACTACGACCAGTTCAAAAAACGCGGCATCGAAGTCGCCTGCCTGGCCGTCAATGACGCCTTCGTGATGAAAGCCTGGGCCAAGGACCAGTCCGTGCCCGACGGCCTGCTGATGCTGGCCGACGGCAACGGCGATTTCTCGAAAGCCCTGGGGCTTGAGATGGACGCCAGCAAGTTCGGCATGGGCCTGCGTTCAAAACGCTTCGCGCTTTATGCCGAAGACGGCGTGGTGAAAGTGCTGCAAGTGGAAGCGCCGGGAGAGTTCAAGGTGTCGAGCGCAGAGGCGATGCTGGGCGCCATAGCGTGAACGTCGCAACGAGATCGCAACAGGATGACCGCCTTGACATACCATAATTGTACTAGTCACAATATGTTATGTGGCGAATCGAGGAACACCGGCAAGCCGACAAAGAGCTTTCTTCCGGCCGGGTTCCCCTGGAAATTCTGAAGCGCTACGAAAAATGGAAGGACATCGCCATGCTTTCCGGACCGCCGGGTCTGCGTGCGATCAAGGGCTTTCGCGATGAGGCCCTGACGGGCGAATGGAAAGGCTTCCGCTCATCCCGGCTCAACGAGCAATGGCGCGTGATCTATCAGGTCAAGGCGGACGTGTTGCTTGTACGAGTGATGCGCGTGACACCACACGACTATCGGAGAAACTGACATGCGCAACTACATTCCGGCCAGGAAGCGCGCCGATGTCTCGCCCGGCGAATCGGTGCGCATCATCCGCGAACTGCAAGGCCTCACTCAAAGCCAGCTTTCCGAGCGATGCGGCATTCCTCAAACCACCATTTCCGGTATCGAAAACGGCCGCATCAACTTGGGTGTCGAGCGCGCCAAAGCGCTGGCTACCGCTCTCCGCTGTCACCCGGCCGTGCTGGTTTTCCCGGGCTGGCAAATACCGCACGCGGCGTAGTCGGGCGGGTGGACCGGTGGAGGTGCTGCGGATGGAAGCACCGGGAGAGTTCAAGGTGTCGGGCGTGTCGAGGTGATGCTGGAAGCGATTCGAGTTTGCCCATGAAAGCTGCGCTGCGAGTGCCCATTACGGAACTGCGTGCCCACGAGGCGCGCTATGAATCATCCGCATTGGAAGAAGCTGCGCGGCTTCATCCGGGCTACAGATCAAAATGGATCAAAATGGATTCCGGATCGCGGCTTCGTCGCGTCCGGAATGGCGACTTCGACGAGTTCCATTCTCGCGAGACTGCCTGATCGAACCGCCCTCGCTACTCGCCCCTGATCCCCAATTCAAACCACCGCGCCGTCCGGTTCGCCCAAACCGTTCGTCATCGCGGATTCGGTTTCGCCATTCACTTCCGCCGAATCCTCGTCCCCCAGTTTTTCGATTCGCACCACACCCGCCAGCTTTTCATCTTCCGGCAGGCGGATCAGGGTCACGCCCTGGGTGTTGCGGCCCTGCGGCGAGATTTCCGCCACGCGGGTGCGCACCAGCGTGCCCTGGTTGGAGATCAACATCAGCTCGTGCTTCTCGTCGGTCGGCACGCCGGCCACCAGCGCGCCGTTGCGCTCGGAGCACTGGATCGCGATCACGCCCTGCGAGCCCCGCCGCTTGCGCGGGAATTTCGACAGCGCCGTGCGCTTGCCGTAGCCGCGCTCGGTCGCGGTAAGCACGTACGTTTCCGATGCGGATACCGCTTCTTCGGCAGCGGTTTCGCTTTCGACGGCTTCGTTCGCCTCATCCTCGTCGCCGTTCTCTTCGGCTGCATGTTCGACCACGGCCATCGAGACGACGTGTACGCCTTCGGCGAGTTTCATGCCGCGCACACCGGTGGCGGTGCGGCCCATCGGGCGCACGTCGGTTTCGGCGAAGCGCGCGGCCTTGCCGTTGGAAGCGAACAGCAGCACGTCGCGGCTGCCATCGGTCAGCTCGGCCTCGACCAGCGCATCGCCTTCATCCAGGTTGATCGCGGCCTTGCCGCGCTGGAGCTGAAACGCGAATTCGGTCAGCGGCGTCTTCTTGACCGTGCCGTTGCGAGTGGCGAAGAACACGAAACGGTCTCCGTCGTACTCGCGCACCGGCAGCACCGCCTGCACTTTTTCGCCTTCCTGCAACGGCAAGAGGTTCACGATCGGCTTGCCGCGCGCGCCGGGACCGGCTTCCGGGATCTGGTACACCTTCAGCCAGTACACACGACCGGCGCTGGTGAAGGTGAGCAGCGTGTCGTGCGTGTTGACCACCCACAGCTTCTCGACGAAATCCTCTTCCTTGATCGTGGTCGCCATGCGGCCCTTGCCGCCGCGGCGCTGCGCGCGATAGATGCCGACCGACTGGCGCTTGCACCAGCCCGCGTGCGAAAGCGTCACCACCACGTCTTCCGGCGCGATCAGGTCCAGCGTCTGGAAATCCTCCTGGCTGCTCTGGATCAGCGTGCGGCGCGCGTCGCCATAAGCCTCTTTCATTTCCACCAGTTCGGTGCGGATCACGCTGAGCAACTTGTCCGGATCCTCCAGGATCGCGATCAGGCCGCGGATGGTTTCCAGCAACTGCTTGTATTCGTCGGAAAGCTTCTCCTGCTCCAGACCGGTCAGGCGGTGCAGGCGCATCTCCAGAATTTCCTTCGCCTGCGTTTCCGACAACTGATAACCATCGTCGAACAGGCCGGCTTTCGGATCGAGATCTTCGGGGCGCGAAATCGCAGCACCCGATTCGGCCAGCAGCGCGCGCACCAGGCCGGGTTCCCACTTGCGTTCGAGCAAACGCTCGCGCGCGATCTGCGGGTTAAGCGAGGTCTTGATCAGCTCGATCATCGCATCTATGTTGGCGAGCGCGACGGTCAGGCCTTCCAGCACGTGCGCGCGGGCGCGCGCCTTGCGCAGATCGAAGATCGTGCGGCGCGTGACCACTTCGCGGCGGTGGCGCACGAAGGCTTCGAGGATTTCCTTGAGGTTCAACAGCCGGGGCTGACCGTCCAACAGCGCGACCATGTTGATGCCGAAGGTGATCTGCAACTGCGTCTGCTGGAACAGGTTGTTCAGCACCACTTCGCCGATTGCGTCGCGGCGCAATTCGATCACGATGCGCATGCCGTCCTTGTCGGATTCGTCGCGCAGTTCGCTGATCCCTTCGAGCTTCTTGTCCTTCACCAGTTCAGCGATCTTCTCGATCAACCGCGCCTTGTTCACCTGATACGGGATCTCGGTGACGATGATCGTCTCGCGGCCGTTGTCTTCCTTCTCGATGTCGGCCTTGGCGCGCACCAGCAGGCGACCACGGCCGGTCCGGTAGGCCTCGATGATTCCGGCCGCGCCGTTGATGGTGCCGGCGGTCGGGAAATCCGGGCCGGGAATGTATTGCATCAGACCATCGAAGCCGATTGATGGATCATCGATCAGCGCGATCGTCGCGTCGATCACTTCATTCAAATTGTGCGGCGGGATGTTGGTCGCCATGCCCACCGCGATTCCCGCCGAACCATTGATGAGCAGGTTCGGCACGCGCGTCGGCAGCACCAGCGGTTCGCGTTCGCTCTCGTCGTAGTTGGGCCCGAAATCGACCGTCTCCTTGTCGATATCCGCCAGCAGCTCGTGCGTGAGCCGCGACATGCGCACTTCGGTGTAACGCATGGCCGCGGCATTGTCGCCGTCCACCGAACCGAAGTTGCCCTGCCCGTCAATCAGCATGTAGCGCAGCGAGAACGGCTGCGCCATGCGCACGATCGAGTCGTACACCGCGGTATCGCCATGCGGATGGTATTTACCGATCACGTCGCCGACCACGCGCGCGGACTTCTTGTATGACTTGTTCCAGGCGTTGCCCAGTTCGTTCATCGCGAACAGCACGCGACGATGCACCGGCTTCAGGCCATCGCGCACATCCGGCAGCGCGCGCCCCACGATCACGCTCATCGCGTAATCGAGGTAGCTCTGGCGCATCTCGTCTTCGATGTTGACGCGGATGATCTCGCTGGCGAGTTCGGCCATCGGGGCTCTTTTCCTGTGCTTTTCGTGGTGGAGAAGCGGATGTTCCGGGGCGGCGCGAGCGCCTGGAAACAGACGCGCAAGTGTACCACACCCGCCCTCTTTTCAGGCGGGAAAAGTCCTGCAAATATGCGGGTTTACGCGGTCTTTTTGGATTCGCCGCCGACCGCTTTCCGGCGCCGTGGAAATGCCCATTGGCGCGCGCCCATGAAGTTGACCAGCGAGCCCGGCAGGGAGCCCGCCGCAACCGCGATCGAGGGCCAGCGGTGCACGAAATCGGAATAGAACACCACCAGCGCGTAGGTCGCGTAGTTGAGCGCGAAACCCATCGACATCGCGGTCATGTAGCGCGACCATTCCCCGAACAGCGTGTGCCCGCCACGATCCGGAAATGTATAGCGGCGGTTGAACAACCAGGTCGCGCAGGCGGCACAGAAGAACGAGAACAGGCGTGCGATGTACGGATTCGCATCGGCCTTGCTGACCAGCAATTGCACGATGCCGGCATCGACCACGAAACCGATCGCGCCGCCGACACCGAACCAGAAGAGCTGCCGGGGGATGCGGCGCCACATGTCAGCGCGCGCCCCCGCCGAATTGTGCCAACATCTTTCCGGCATCCGGCCGTTCGATCACGCCGCGCTCGGTGACGATCGCATCGATCAGTTCGTGGGGCGTAACGTCGAACACCGGATTCCAGGCCTGCGCACCTTCGGCGACCGTGCGCGCGCCGTGGTGCGAAAGCAGTTCCTGCGGATCGCGCAATTCGATTTCGATGGCCTCGCCGTCGGGCGTGTCCATGTCGATGGTGGAAGACGGGGCCACGACCATGAACTTCACGCCATGGTGTTTTGCCGCGATCGCGAGCTGGTAGG
>DASXWZ010000019.1:0-5597 GCA_036503375.1 Rhodanobacteraceae bacterium
CGGCCCGACAATTGGGAGGGCACGGCGGGCGACCTGTGGGTGCTCGACATGCTGTTCCATGACAACCTCAACATCCATCTGGAAGCGCGCGTGGCGCGCGTATCGCAGGACCGCATCGGCTTCGAATTCGCGCGCATCCCGGAAGACAAGCAGGCGCCACTGTGGAATCTGCTCGGCGGTTACGCCGACACGCTGGAACCCTGGAGCGATCTCGAAAATTGAGGCGGCGCTTCGCCGAAGCCGGAGCGTCCGGCGAAGCGCGGCGCAATCAATCAATGGCCATCGTCATTCTGGTGGTCGTGCTTCGATGGCGGCTTGTGGGATGGCGGCTTGCGGTTTGCCTCGGGCCCGGACGGCGCACGGTTCTGCTGCGGCATTGCGTAGGGCTTCGCCTGGTGCTGCGGCATTTGCCTCGGGGCTGGCTGCCGTTGATAGTCTGCGCGCGGCGGCATGGCCTCATTGTGCGGGGGCCTGGCTTCGTCGCGTGATTGCTTGGCCGAGTTCGCATGCGGCGCGTGCACGAAATTGTCCGACGACTCCTTCATCGGTGCCGTGTGCGAAGTCGTCCTCTCTGATCCGCGTGGCGCCGTGCTTGCAGCGGCGTGCGGCGCGTGCACGAAATTGTCCGACGACTGCTTCATCGGTGCCGTGTGCGAAGTCGTCCTCTCTGATCCGCGTGGCGCCGTGCCTGCAGCGGCGTGCGGCGCGTGCACGAAATTGTCCGACGGTTGCTTCATCGGTGCCGTATGCGAAGTCGTCCTCCCCGACGTGTGGGGGGGCATGCCTGAAGCGGCATGCGGCGCGTGCACGAAACCATCGGATGGTCGCGCCGCCGAGGGCGCGGCGTGCGGAGTCATCGACTTGGCCGCGTGCGGCGGCGTCTTGCTCTCGTTGCGGACCGCATGCGCCGAAGCGAAGTTGCCGGGACGCGGCGTGGCAACGACTTCGGGCCGGCCGTGATTGACCGAGAAACGCTGCGCGGGTGCGCTTTTCGCCATGTCGCGCTGGCGCAGTTGCAGCGGCGTGGGATCGAAGTGGCGCTGCCTCTCCGCGGCAAGCTGCGCCGGGGTCGCCCGTGCAGCCACGCCGCCGCGGCCGCCGTTGTAACTGACGCGGGTAACGGTGGCGTTGTGATAGTTGTTGACTACGGTCTTGTCCACGTACACGTTGCGGATGTTGGTCACGTTGATGTTGTTGACCGCGCGGTTGTAGTAGAAATCGTGGCCACGCCAGTGGCCGCCGACATAGCCGAGGCCGAAGTAGCCGTAGCCGTAATTGATGCCGCCGTAGAAGCCGACGCTCGGACCCCAGTAACCCGGATGCCAGCGATAGTAACCGGTGTCCCACCCCCACCAGCCGGGCGTCCACAGCACGCCGATTTCAGGCGGCTGCACCCAAGCACCGGGCACCCAGTAATAGCCATAAGCCGGATCCCACGCCCAGTAACCGGGCGTCCAGATATACCCCGGACCTGGCGCGATCGGCTGCTCGTAAACCGGCAACGCCGGCGGAGCAATGCCGACCGAAATGCCAACGCTCACGAAAGCGGCGGCGGGCAATGGCGCCGCCAGCATCGGCGCGCCCAGCAGGCCGGCCAGCATTGCGCTTTTGAACAGGGTGGCGCGAATCATGGGCTTCTCCTATGGCGAACCCATGCGCATGTTGAACCCGCACACTAAAACGCCACATGACGGGCAGGCCTTCATGCAGCGCGCGCTCAGCCGCGGTTCAACCGGCGGTGGCGTGCGTCAGCTTCGCGGCGGATACGGCGTGCCATCCTTGTGCACATAGAGATCGTCGCGCGCGTCGATGCGCATGTCGATATCGGAGTAAGTACAAACGTCTTCGCTGCTGCGGCCGCCTGCTTCCAGGCAGAGCGCCGTTGCGCCGGAGCGATTGACCAGGTGGTGGCCGTTGCCGTCGTTTTTCGGGAACGCCGCGCAGTCGCCGGCGCGCAGGAGGGTTTCGCCGCCGTCGTCGATCAGGATCACTTCGCCTTCCAACACCCAAACGAATTCGTCTTCGCTCGAATGCCAGTGCCGCTGGCTGGACCACGCTCCCGGGGGCAATTCCAGCAGGTTGACGCCGAAGTCGGCAAGGCCGCCCGCATCGCCGAGCGCCTGCCGCACGCGCGGCGCGCAGGGGCGATCGAACGGGGCCGGATACGAGGAACCGTTGCGGCGATGGATGGATTTGACGTCAAGCTTCGGCACGTTTCTTCTCCTCTTCGCGCAGTTCGCGCCGCAGGATCTTGCCGACGTTGCTCTTGGGCAGCGAATCGCGGAATTCGATGTATTTGGGCCGCTTGTAGCCGGTCAGCTCGTCGTGGCAATACTGCTTCAACGCTTGCTCGGTGAGGGCCGGATCCCTCCTCACCACGAACAGTTTCACCACTTCGCCGGAATGTTCGTCCGGCACGCCGATCGCGGCGGCTTCCAGCACCCCCGGATGGCGCGTGACCACGTCCTCGATCTCGTTGGGATACACGTTGAAGCCCGACACCAGGATCATGTCCTTCTTGCGGTCGACGATGTAGAAAAAACCCTGTTCGTCCATTCGCGCGATGTCGCCGGTGCGCAGCCAGCCGTCGGCATCCAGCACTTTCGCCGTTTCGTCGGGCCGATGCCAGTAGCCCTTCATCACCTGTGGTCCGCGCACGCACAATTCGCCGGGTCGGCCGGGCGCGGCAGGATTGCCGTTGTCATCGATCAGCTTCACGTCAGTGGAAGGCAGCGGCAGACCGATCGCACCGTTGTAATCCTTGAGGTCCGGCGGATTGATGCACACGCCCGGCGAGGTTTCGGTGAGGCCATAAGCTTCCAGCAACGTGCAGCCGGTCGCACGTTTCCATTTTTCGGCGACCGCGCGTTGCACCGCCATGCCGCCGCCCAGGGAAATCCGGAGATGGGAAAAATCGAGCTGGTCGAAACCGGGCGTGTGCAGCAGGCCGTTGAACAGGGTGTTGACGCCCGGCAGGATCGAGAACGGCACCGTCTTCAGCGTTCTGACGAAGCCGCGCATGTCGCGCGGATTGGTCACCAGGATGCTGTTCGCGCCGAGCCGCATGAAGACCATCACGCACGCGGTCAGCGCAAAAATGTGATACATGGGCAGCGCCGCGATCGCGACCTCCTTGCCCGCCTGCAGCGAGCCGCCGATCCATGCATGCACCTGCAGCATGTTGGCGACCATGTTGCCGTGCGTAAGCATTGCGCCCTTGGCGACGCCGGTGGTGCCGCCGGTGTATTGCAGGAAGGCGATGTCGTCGTGACCCAGTGATACGCGTGGCGCGGCACCGCGCGCGCCGGTCCTCAGCGCATCGCCGAAGCGGACGTGCCGCGGGATCGACCAGCGCGGCACCATTTTCTTCACGTGCCTGACCGCGAAATTCATCAGCGGACCTTTCGGAAAACCCAGCAGGTCTCCGATCGCGGTCACCAGCACGTGTTCGACCGGCGTTTCGTGTTGCACGCTCGCCAGCGTGGATGCGAAGTTCTCCAGCACCACGATCGCTTTCGCGCCCGAGTCGCGCAATTGGTGTTCCAGTTCGCGCGCGGTATAGAGCGGATTGACGTTGACTACCGTGCAACCCGCGCGCAAGGCGCCGAACAGGGCCACCGGGTACTGCAGCAGGTTCGGCAGCATGATGGCGATGCGATCGCCCTTGCCCAGTTTCCATTCGCTCGCGAGGAATGCCGCGAAATCGGCGCTCTGCCGATCCAGGCTGGCGTAGTCGATGGTGCTCCCGAAGCTCGAGAAGGCCGTGTTGCCGGCGTAGCGCGAACAGGCTTCCTCGAACATGGCCACGACCGATGCGTAGGCATCGACGTCGATCTCCGCGGGTACACCCGCCGGATAATGCGCCAACCATGGGCGCTCGCTGCGAACGTTCATGGGTTTCCCCGCGAATGACCTACCGATCCGTTCATCGACGCGATTGGAGCATGCGGAGGGAAAATGGCAAGCTGCATTGCAGCGAGGGAAGGGATCACGATGCGTCGAGTGAAATGCCCGAGATTCGTCCGTGCGTGGATCGCGCTGCCTCTCCTGTGTCTGCTTTCGTTGTCCGCCTGCCATCGCACGCCGGACGAGCAGCAGGTGAGGCAGGCAATCGCCTCTGCTGCCGCCGCGGCGCGGGCCAACGACGCCGACGGCATGCTGGCTGTAGTCGATGATGATTTCGTCGGCAATGACGGCGAACTGGATCGGCACGGCCTGAAGCAGATGCTGGTCTTGCGCGCATTCCACAAAGACAGTACGGGCGTACTGATCGGTCCGGTCTCGATCGAACGGCAAGGCGATCGGCTGATCGCCCGCTTCACCTTGACCCTTACGGGCGGCAAGCCCGACAGCCTGCTGCCGGATCGGGCGGATGTGTTCGCCATGAGCACGGCATGGCGAAAGGATTCAGGCCGATGGCGCTGCTACAACGCGAGCTGGAAGCCGGTGCGCTGAAAACATGAGCCTTTGGCATGCATTTGTTTGTTGCATGAAATCGGCATAGGCTGGCCTGCCGGCATCCGGATTCGTCAATGCGCCAGTTCCTCGGTCTGGTTTTGCTGCTGGTGATCGCGCCCGGCAGGGCGGCATCGTTTCACCAACCCGTCATCGACATGCATCTCCATGCCTGGCGGGTCGGATCGGCCGCGGGGGCAACGGCGTGCCCGGGAAGCCAACGCAGCTTCTATCCCGCCATGGATCCGCGGATGCCACTCGATCCCGGGAAAATGATCGCCTGCACCGCTACGTTCCGTGCGCCCGCAACCGACGAAGCGCTGATGCGCGACAGCATAGCGATGCTTGCCAAGTACAACATCCGGCATGCTGTCACGGCCGGCGACTTGCCGGATGTCTCGAAGTGGCGCGCCGCCGCACCGGACCGCATCATCCCGGCTTTGGGCTTCGCCGACGAAAATTCCATTTCCGTGAAGGAATTCAGACGTCTTTACGGCCAGCAAGTTTTTGCCGTATTCGCCGAAGTTGCGAACGAGTATCTGGGCATTCCGGCGAACGATCCGCGCTGGGAGCCTTACTTTGCTCTCGCCGAGGAGCTCGACATCCCCGTCGGCATCCACATGGGCGAAGGCCCCATCAACGGGGCACGGTTCCCCGGTTACGAAACCTACCGTGTCCGGTTGACGAGCCCGCTCCAGCTCGAGGACGTGCTGGTGAAGCATCCCAGGCTCAGGATTTACGCGATGCATTATGGATCGCCTCTCGTGGATGAGACGATCGCGATGATGTTCACCTATCCCAATCTCTACGTGGACGTGGCGTGCAACGACTGGTCCAATCCGCGCGCGCAGTTCTACGACGATTTGAAACGGCTGATCGACGCCGGCTTCGAGAAACGGATCATGTTCGGCTCCGACCAGATGTTCTGGCCGCAGGCCATCGGCGAAGCGGTACGGTCGATCGAGAACGCTCCTTTTCTTTCAAAGTCGCAGAAGCGCGACATCCTGTACAACAATGCCGCCCGTTTCCTTCGACTCAGCGACGCCGAAATAGCGCGCGACAACGGTCATTGAACCCCTGCCGTCAAGCCCTTGGCGGGGGCTGCTCTACCGTCACGCGTGTGCTAAGCGGCTTTCGCCAGA
>DASXWZ010000020.1:0-4208 GCA_036503375.1 Rhodanobacteraceae bacterium
AGCCGGCGCGAAGCCGGCTTTTTCTTTTCTGTGCAACGTGAAGCGTCGTTCCGAGCTGCTTCGCAATACCCGATCGCGAGAACCGATGCGGTGTGGAAGGAAACCCGGCCGACCCACGACAGCGTCGGGATCGGTTGGCTATCTCACCTCGAGGTTCAGTGCCGGGCCCTGACGCCCAGATTGATCGCCTTGGCGTACTTGGCCGCTGCGCCGGTGCCGACGATGTCGTCGTACAGCCACAGGCCGCCACCGACGATTCCGCACTGGGTTTGCCACCCGCTCATCTGACGAAAGGCCCGCAGCGGGCTATCGTTCAAATCCCATACGATCGGCAGGACCGGGACGCTGCCGAAGTTCCACCCGGCCTGGCACGGGCTGTTGCCGGCGCCGCCGGAATACGTCTGCAGGTGCACGCCGTCGACCGTGCCCGGCGCCTGGGCGTTGATCTGCGAAACGACCTGGGTCCAGTACGAGGAATTTACGTAGGGATCGGGCATCACGTGGTAGCCGAGCTGCGCCAGCATTACGCCGAACTGCACGGTGCTGGCGAGGTCGTAGCTGTTCTCGTCGTCGAAGTCGATCGCGTCGATCGCCGGGATCGCGGCCTTGAGCGCCGCGAATGTCTTGTAGAGGATGCTGTCTGGCCCGGTGCCTTGCGAGTGGACGAGCGAGGCGATGTCTTCCCAGTCGCCGTAGTTCGACGAGCCCACGCTGAAGGTCACGCGCTTGACCTTCCCCTGCTTGAGCAGGGTCATGCTCGATGCGAAGTCGGGGTAGGTCTGGTCGCCGATGTAGACGCCGTTCGAAGTGAGCGGAAACTCACCGTTCAGATTGAGGTCGCCGTTGGGCTTGACCTCGACGCTCCAGACGATGACTTCGGTGAAGCCCGAATTCGCCAGCTCGTCGATGTTGGCCGGGGCACCCTTCGAGGTGATGTACAGCGGCCCGCCACCGAAGATGCCCGAGTAGCCGGTCGGCGTGGCGGCCTCGGCGTGGGGCACCATGGCTGCCATGCAGAGCGACGAAAACAAGGTTACAAGAGTACGCGAAGGTTTCATGAAAACTCTCCTGCTCGAGTATGGGAAACTCATCGACTCCGTATCGGCTCCACGCCGTGATGCATAAAAATAGCCGCCTGCAATGGGCGGCGCTTCTTCGTTGTAAACGAAATACAGCCGGATGGTCGGGGAGACAGGATTTGAACCTGCGACTTCTACGTCCCGAACGTAGCGCTCTACCAGGCTGAGCTACACCCCGATGGACCGCAAATTCTAGCGGCGAGATTGCGCGCCACGCAAGCACGGCGCGTGTCGCCGCACGGCTCTGCTAACCTTCGTGCTTTGCCCCAATGCACGAGGAATCCATGCCGCCGACCCCGCCACGCACCATGCCGGGCGTGCTCGAACTGCTGCCGCGCGAGCAGATCGCGTTCCAGTCGATGCTGGACGGCGTGCGCCGCGGATTCGAGCTGTACGGCTTTCTGCCCATCGAGACGCCGGCCATCGAGTATTCCGACGTGCTGCTGACGAAGACCGGCGGGGAAACCGAGCGGCAGGTGTATTTCGTGCAATCGACCGGCGCGATCGAGCAGAACGAGAAGCCCGAACTGGCGCTGCGTTTCGACCTCACCGTTCCGCTGGCGCGCTACGTGGCCGAGCACGAGCGCGAGCTTGCGTTTCCTTTCCGCCGTTACCAGATGCAGCGCGTCTACCGCGGCGAGCGCGCGCAGCGCGGACGCTTCCGCGAGTTCTACCAGTGCGACATCGACGTGATCGGCAAGGACGACTTGCCGATCCGCTACGACGCGGAAATTCCTGCCGTCATCCACGCGGTCTTCAGTGCGCTTGACATCGGCGCCTTCACCATCCAGATCAACAACCGCAAGCTGATGCGCGGATTCCTCGAGGGACTCGGCATCGCCGATGCGGAAGCGCAGACTCGGATGCTGCGCGAGGTGGACAAGCTGGACAGGCGCGGCGCGGAACACGTGCACGCCGTGCTGACGGGCGCGGCGTTCGGCCTGTCGCGCGCGGTCGCGCAGCGGGTGCTGGATTTCGTGAAGATACGTTCGGCATCGCTCAGCAATGCACACGCAGAGCTGGATGCGCTCGAAGCGGGCAGCGAAACGTTCGAACAGGGCCGGGCCGAACTGCGCGAGGTGCTGGATACCGTTGCCGCGTTCGGGGTGCCGGAGTCGGCGTTCGCGTTGAACCTCTCGATCGCGCGCGGGCTGGACTACTACACCGGCACGGTCTACGAAACCAGCTTGAACGATCATCCGGAAATCGGCTCGATCTGTTCGGGCGGACGTTATGACAACCTCGCCGGGCAGTACACGAAGTCGAAATTGCCGGGCGTGGGAATTTCGATCGGGCTGACGCGCCTGTTCTGGCAGTTGCGCGAAGCGGGCCTGTCGCGCACCGCAAGCGGCGGTGTGCAAGTGCTGGTGACGCAGATGGACGAGGCGCGCTGGTCGGACTGCCTCGCCATCGCGCGCGAATTGCGCGGCGCGGGCATCGCCACCGAGCTGGCGCTGGAGCCCGGCAAGCTGGGCAAGCAGTTGAAATACGCGGATCGCGTCGGCGCGCATTTCGCCGTAGTGCTGGGCGATGACGAGGCTGCGCGCAACGCCGTCGCGATCAAGGATCTGCGCAGCGGCGAACAATCCGAGGCCGCACGTGGCGAACTGGTAACGCGCTTGCGCGATGCGCTGCGGGACAGGGCGCGATCATGAGCGAACGCATCGTACTCGATGGTTCGCACCTCAGCCGCGCGCAGGTGACCGCGATCGCGCGAGGTGCCGCGCAGATCGAGCTGGATCCGAAGCAGTTGCAGAGCGTCGAACGCGCGGCGGCATTCCTGGTCGACAAGATGCAATGCGGCGAGCCGATCTACGGCGTCACCACCGGCTTTGGCAGCAACGCCGACAAGCTCCTGGGCGCACACCGGGTGCGCGACGAACTGCCCGGCAGCAATCCGGAATCGCGCGCGAAAACCCTTCCGGAAGAATTGCAGCACAACCTGATCGTGACGCATGCGGTCTGCGTGGGCGAGCCGTTGGCGGCCGACGTGGTGCGCGCGATGCTGGCAATCCGCATCAACACGCTGATGCGCGGGCATTCCGGCATCCGCGTGCAGACCTTGCAGGCCCTGGCGGAATTGCTCGATCGTGGGGTAGTGCCAGTGATCCCGGCCAAGGGCTCGGTCGGTGCCAGCGGCGATCTAGCGCCATTGTCGCATTTGGCCATCGTGCTGCTGGGCGGCGGCGAGGCGTTTTTCGCCGGCGAACGGATGCCGGGCGCGGAAGCATTGCAGCGCGCGGGTTTGCAGCCGATCACTTTGTCCTACAAGGAAGGGCTGGCACTGAACAACGGCACCACGCAAATGCTTGCCACGGCCGTGCTGGCGCTGGACAACCTCGAATACCTGCTCGACGTCGCCGATCTTGCCGCGGCGATGACGCTGGATGCCTTCGCAGGTCGCAGCGGTGCGTTGCGACCCGAGGTGCACGCATTGCGCCCGCATCCGGGGCAGATCGATGCCGCCGCGCATGTGCGCGAGCTGCTGTGCGACTCGTCGTTGATCGACATTCCCTATCACCTGGTGCCGCGCTTCAAGACCTGGACCGCGCAAAGCTGGAGCGATGCGGAAGACCAGATGCTGTGTTTCGACATCGCATGGGATTGGGTACCGCCCGACCAGCGTCATGGTCGCGAGGCGTTCTATCAACGCTTCCTGCCGTTCAGGGGTGGCAAGAAACACCAGCCGCAGGATGCGTATTGCCTGCGCTGCATGCCGCAGGTGCACGGCGCGGTGCGCGACGCGTGGATGCAGGCCTGCCGCGTGATCGACATCGAGTTGAACGCGGTCACCGACAATCCGCTGATCTTTCCGCAGAACGGTGACGCCGGGAACATCGAGGAACAGGTCGTCTCGGCCGGGCATTTCCACGGCATGCCGCTGGCGCTGGCCATGAGTTATGTCAAGGCCGCCATCCCGGTGCTCGCTTCGATCTCGGAACGTCGATTGAACAAGCTGGTGGACGCTGCGACCAGCGACGGCCTGCCGGCTTTCCTCACCGGCAACGAGGACGGTACGAACTCGGGTTTCATGATCGTGCAGTACACCGCGGCCGCGCTGGTAAACGATCTCGCCACACGCGCGCATCCGGCGTCGGTGTATTCGATTCCGACTTCGGCGAACGCCGA
>DASXWZ010000021.1:0-12761 GCA_036503375.1 Rhodanobacteraceae bacterium
CGCCCTGGTGCCGATGGAAGGATTCGTTCGTGCCTGGCGGCGAGCCGGGCTGGGTGCCGATCAGGCCCGCGAGGTAGTACTGCACGCCGAGCGAGAACTGCCCGGTGAGATCGACCTCCAGCACGCGCGTCTCGATCTGCACTTGCAGCGGCACCTGGTCGAGCCGTTCGATCACCGGCAACATTTCCTGCCACTGGCTCGGGCGCGCGCGCACCAGCAACTGGTTGTTCTCGTCGACCGCGGCGATGCGCACGCCGCTTTGCGTGACGTACGAAGCGGTGCGCGATTGCGCATTGCCGTTGCCGTTGCGCTGCGGCAGCAGTCCGCTCTCGAGCCCTCCGCCGCCGGGACCGTTCATGCCGTTGTCGCCGCCGAACCCGTTGCCATTGCCGAGCCCGTTGTCGTTGTAGTTGCTCTTGCCGCTGTCGTCCGGTGTACTCGAACCGCTATCGAAACCGTTATTGGGAATGTTGCCGACGCCACCCAGGCCGTTGCCGCCCTGCTCCAGCGGTGTGAAGCCCGGAGCGACCGCGCCGGCGTTGTTGCCCGCGCTGGGCGTGCCGCTGTAGAGCGCGTTCAGGTGCTCGGCGAGATCAGAGGCCTTGATGTTCTTGACGTCGTAAACGTACAGGCCGTTGGAACCGCCCGCACCAGCATCGATTTTCGCGATGAAGTCGCGCACCTCGTCGACGTACATCGGCTGCGAGGTGATCACCACGATGCTGTTGCTGTGCTCGAGCGGGATGAAGCGCGCCATGCCCGCCACCGGCGAGTCGCCCTTGGCGCCGAACATCTGGTCGAGCTGCGGCATCAGCGTGCCGGCTTCCACGTGCTGCAACGGGATCACGGCGACGGACATGCCGCGCAGCCAGTCCACGTCGAACGTGCGCACGGTGCGCTGGTAATTGGCCAGTTCGTCCGGCGTGCCGGCCATCACCAGGATGTTGCGCTGCGGATCGACCAGCAGGAATGCATCCGGTCGCGCGAACGGCTTCAGCAGTTTCTGCATCGCGTCGGCGGAAACGTAATGCAGCGGGAACAATCGCGCCGCGTAACCGCTGTTCGGCGCGGCCGCGCCCAGCCCCGGCACGAGATTTCCGCCGGCCGCCTGTTTGCTCGGCAACACCACGTAGCGTCCGTCTTGGCGCACCAGCGCGTTGTTGGTCCAGGACAGCAGCATTTCCAGGACAGGCAGGACCTGCGAGCGGTCGATCGGTTGCGAGGTGGAGAAGGTGACATTGCCGACGACGCCCGGCGCGATCACGTAGTTCTCGTGCAGCACGTCGCCCAGGATCGCCTTCACCGCCGCCTGTACGGGCTGGTTCTCGAAATTGAAGGTAATCGCGCCCTGTCCTTGCGCGGCGATCGAAGCCGGCACCGGCGCGTGTGCGGCCTGCTCGTTGATGAAGCTGCCGGTGCCGATGCTGGTGGTCGCCTGTGGCGGCGCCTGCACCAGCGGTTCGACATGGCTCTCGTTGGTCGGAGGCGGGGGCGGCGCCTGCGTGCCAGAGATCGCCTCGCGCTCCAGCGCGTGGTCGTCCGGACGCGTATTCGGCGCGCAGCCGGCCAGCGTCGCCAGCAGCAACGGCAAGAGCAGGGAGATCCATTTCATCTTGTTGTTCACTTCAAATATCACTCTTGCTGCTGCGGTTCTTGTTGCGGATGTTGCTGTTGTTGCTGGAGCCGCGCCCGGTCCGCGGCCTGGCGGCGGCGCTGTTCGATACGCGCCTTCAGCATACGCGCCCGGGCTTGGGCCGCGACGGGCTGGACCGGCGCCGCGGCTGGTTGTGCCACCCCATCTCCCTCCTGACCCGCCGACGCTGCTTCGAACGGCGTCGGTCCGCCGGCGGCCGCATTATCCTCCGCATCGACGGACGGCGCGGCGCCCGGTTTGAGCGCCAGTTCACTTCGCGAGCCACCGGCCTCCACCACCGCGCTGCGAGGTTTGACCTCGATCACGGTCGCGCCGCCGGCGCTCTGCCCCTCGCGCACGCGCCAGGTGCGTCCGGTGGAACGCTCGCGCAGCAAGGCCATGCGCAGGTCCGGCAGGATGATCACGCCGGTCAGTTCCAGGTTGTTGCTGTCGGCCGATTCGCCGGTATCGCCCCCACCCGGAATCGGTTTGCGATCCGGGCTGAACAAGGGATGCTCCCAGACGTTGGCGAAATCCTGCAGCGGCGGCACGCTCGGCGGAGGCGAGGCCGCCTTCAGCGGCGGCAGACGCACGGGCTCCGCACTGTCGTCCCAATGCGCACCGCGTCCGACGCCCGCCCACAGCGCGATCAGCAGCAGCGCCAGCAGGGCACAAGCGATGCCCAACGCGGGCGTCAGGCGACGGCGATCGGCGGCGTTCATGTCGGATTGGTCGGCGCGGCGCGGATGTAGCCGGAGAGCGTGAATTGCACTTCGAGTTTGGGCGAAGCCGCGCCACCGGGCTGCCCGACCAGATAGATCGTGATGTCGTCCACGAACATGTACGGCAGCGCGCGATCGAGATCGTGCAACACGCCGGTCAGCGGCTGCAGGCCGCATTGCAGGGTGATGCTGACGCTCACGCGCCGATATGGTTCCTTGCCGGCGTTGCCTTCGATCGGCATCTTCTGCGGCATCTGGCAGCCGCCGTCTTCCGATGCGTGCGCGGCCACCACGTCCGATGCGCGCTGCATCAGGCCGGCCGCCGCCGACGACGGATCGGTCTCCGGCAGGAAGGCATTGCTGGACGCTCCGCCGCGTGCCAGCTGGTCGATGCGCTTGCGCAGCGCCGGCGCCTGCGCGATGGCTGCCGCCGATCGCGCGTGGCTCTCGCGCAAGTCCTGCATCTGCGTGCGGATGTCCAGCCACGGGGCGACGAACCACCAGTGCAGCAGGAGGAAATACGCCAGCGCCAGCGCCAGCAACGCCAGCGCGATCGCCGCCAGCCGCGACTGCGCGGGGCTGAGCTTGACGGGTCTAGCGCGCATCGCCCGTGTTCCCGCTGCCGCGCAATTGCGCCGCCACGTCGAAATGTTCCTTGCCGGTCTGCGGATCGGGTTGGATCACGCCTTGCAACTTCGGTTCCGTCAGCAACGGCGATTCGCGCAGGCGGTCGATCAGGCTGGCCGCCTTGGCGCTTTCGCCCTGCATGGCGATCTGCCCTTGCGCGTCCTGGGAATAGCGCTCCAGCCAGGTATCCGCCGGCAGCCGCGAGGTGAGATCGCGCAGCACCGCCAGCGCCGAAGGCGCGGCGCGCTTGCGCGCGGCGAGGAAGCCGGAAGCGCCGGCTGCATTGACCAGTTCGTCGCGCAAGCCGGTCGCCCGCTTGGCCTGCACGCGCAAGGCATCGGCCTGCGCCTGCATCGCATCCAGCGCGGCGCGGCGGTTGTCGAGCCATTGCAGCATCGCCACCACCAGCAGGATCGCGCATGCCGCAGTCAACGCGAGATTGATGCGCCTTCGCGGTTGCAGCCGGCGCGGCCGTTGCGCCGGAGGCAGCAGGTTGACGCCGGCCCGGCCGACGACCGGAGCGGAATCCGTGCCGACATCCACCGCATCCGGCGCGATGCCGATGCCGCTCAACTTCTCGAGCAGCGGATCGACCTCGGAACGGGGCGCGGCGATCAGCTCGACCGCGATCTGGCCGCGCGGCGAATCGTTCTGCAACACCCGCACGTCGTACCAGACCTGATCCGGCTTGAACGGCGTCTGCCGGTCGATCTCATACCCGACCACGCGGCGGGGATCGGAAGCCGCGGCCTGGGGCAGGTGCAGCCGCCGCTGCAGCACGTTGTCGGGCGGCAGTAGCAGCACCAGTCGCCGGTCGGAGGGATCCACGCCGGCGCAGGCGCGCGCGAAATCCGCCCGCTGCGCATCGTTGCCGGCCGCCCAGGGAATCGCTGCCAGCACATCGTGCGTGCGTTCGCGGCGCACCCGCAATCCTTGCGCGTGCACGGTCAGCAGCAGCACTTCCGGACCGCGCAACAGGCGCGCGCGCAGGTTGGCCGGCAGCAGCGCGGCCAGTTCGGCGCCCCACCATGCGAAGAAGGCCGGCGCGCTCGAACGCCGCCACGCCAGTTTCAGGCGATCGAGTGTGGGCGAAAAGCCGTTCATCGTGAATTTGCGCCGACCTCTGCGGTTTGCGAAAAGCCGCGCCAGCCTAGCACGGCGTAAGGCCGCAGACTGCCGGTCATTACCGTAAGCCTGACGGTCACATCCTGTCCGGATTGCGTGCCGTCCGGCAGGGTTCCGAGGCTGCGGATTTCCTGGGTCACGCCGCCGGCGCCCGCGACCAGCGCCTGCGACTGGATCCCGGACTGGATCTGCGACAGCACGCCATTGGCCGTCTGCGGCGCGCGCGCGCGGCGGGCTTCGACCGCGCGCGTGGCCGCGTCCAGATCGCCATCGCGTGTCGCGGCCAATGCCAACGGGCCCGCGTATTGCGGATCGGGAAAGTTGCGGCCCGAATAGACCGTGATGGCCTCGGCAAGTTTCCGATACAGCGCATCGGTCATGCCGTACACGCGCGCCAGTTCGTCGCTGCTTCGGAACGGACCGTTGCGCGGCTGCCATTTCAGTCCGGCCTGCTTGTAGGTGTCGGCCTCCGCGCCATGCGCGTGCGGCAGGTCGTCGCTGTCGCGCCAGTCCTGCACCGCATCGCTCAGCGCCTGCGCCCGGGCGTTGTCCGCACCGGCGGCGAGAAAAAGATTGGTCAGCACCTGCGGCGTCGCGGCGTTGAGATCCACCTGGCCGGAGACGTCGTCGATGCGCACCTGCACGCGCGCGCCGTCGAACTCGAACTGATACGTGCGCCCGTCGGGAACCCAGTGCCGTGCGGGATCGCTTTCACGCAATGCTTCGATCGCGCGTGCCACGCCGGCGTCGGCCGCGTAGCGCGCGCGCGTCTGCGAATAGAGATTCAGCGCGGCCTCGCCCTCGCTGCGCGCGCCCAGCGCCAGCCCCGCAAGCAATGCCGCCAGCAGCGCCACCGCCCACAGCGCGAACAACAGCGCGGCGCCGCGGGTGCGGTTCACTGCGTGTCTCCCGCTTCGATGGGCCCGCCGCGGCCCTGCCCGTTGCCGGCGCGCAACGGGATCAGCATTTCCGGAAAGCCGATGCGCCCGCCCCACCCCGGTTTGATCGCGATCCTCACCGCCATCGGCAGTCCGGACGTGCTTTGCCAGGTGTCCTGCCAGCGCGCGGATTCGCCGCGGTTTCCGGCGACGAGATATTCGAATTCCCCCGCCACCACGTCATCGAGCAGCAATTCGGGCGTGGCGGGCGGCGGCACCGAGGTGTCGCTGGAGAGCGGCGAATAGGTCAGTTGCAGTTCGTAATCGGGCGCATCCTTCTTCTGCACCAGTTGCAGCGTCTGCACGAACAACCCGCCGTCGCCGAGCTGCGCGGGCATCGCCGACACCCAGGTGAGTTTCTGCGGCGCGCCTTCGAACATGCGCGCGGACTGGTCCGGCGTCGGAATGTATGCCTGCGGCTGCGCGCCGCCCAGGTAATCGCGCAGGAACTGTTGCACCGCGCGCACGCGATCGCTTTGCTGGATCGAAGCATCCGCGGTTCGGGTGAGTTTCGCGCCGGTGCGCAGCGCGCCCCACACACCCACCATCGCGAACGCCATCAGGACCAGCGCAAAGAGGATTTCGAGGAGCGTGAAACCACTTTGAAGAGCCGGGACTCGGGACTCGGGACTCGGGACTCGGATTCTCTGAAAACGACCAGGCAACACCGTCGTCATTCCGGCGAAAGCCGGAATCCATTTTTGCTCTTTCTGATGGGTGCAAAAAATCCAAAATGCATTCCGGGTTCTGCGCTTCGCGCGGCCCCAGAATGATGGCAATATCGAACGAACGCCGATCTTTCCGAGTCCCGAGTCCCGAGTCCCGATCATGGCTGCTGCGCCAGTTGCGCCTTCAACGTGGAGAAATGCAAGCTGCGGTTGCCGGCATAACGTACGTCCAGATCGAGCCGGAACAGGTCGATGACGCCGCCGCGGTTGAGGCCACCGAATTCGTCATCCGACGGCGATTCGGGCGTGGAAAACGCAGCGGAAGGATTGGAGCTCGACGCGGGCGGCCGATACACGCTGGTCTGCATGCGCCAACTGGCGCCGTCATCGAAACGACCTTGCTGCACGCCCGCGCGCAACGGATCGGTCAGGCCCTGCATGTCCAGCAGCGATTGCGCTTCCAGCGTGGTCTGGGTCATCGCCTCGCCGCGCGCGCTGTTGCCCAGCGCGCCGCTCATCGCGCGCAGACCAATGGCGAAGGCGAATGCCAGCAAGGCGATCGCTGCGAGGACTTCGAGGAGGGTGAAGCCTTTTTGAAGAGCCGGGACTCGGGACTCGGGACTCGGGACTCGCAAAAGCCGGGATCGACGCCCGGGAATCCTGTGCCTAGAAAAGAAGGGCGTCGTACATATTGCGTTCGTGCCCTCGCGCTCTCTCATGCGGGAACTGCGTGGCGATCGCGGTTTGCACGTTTTGGTCCGAGCCTCGAGTCCCGAGTCTCGAGTCCCGATGAAAATTTTCCGAATCACGGCTTCTCACTCGTCGCCACCGCACCCGTCAGCCAGTCCACGTCGATGCGCATTTGGCGATTTCGGCGCGCGAGTTCGATATGACCGCCGGTGGAACTGCCGTCGGGAAAGAAACGGATGCGCGCGATTCCGGGTTTGTCCGCATCTTCTGCCGCCGAGGTCACATGCAAGGCGATTCCCGCCGGAATACCCCTCGCGTCGCGTCCCGGCGAAGCGAAGCTGCGCGCATTCAAGTCCAGCGTGAACCATTGCGGACGATGCGCCGTCAGCGCAAGCGTGCGCGTGTGCCGCAGCGATGCGGCGATGTCGCGCGCGGATGCATCCAGCTTCGCGCGCTGGAGTCCGCCATCCAGGCTGAAGGCGGTCACCGCCAGCGCCAGACCGATCAGCGCCAGCACCGCGAGAATTTCCAGCAGGGTGAAGCCGCGAGACGGGAGACGGGAGACGGGAGACTGGAAAGCGTTGCTGCACGAAACAGCGCTGCTGCTGTTCCGAGTCCCGAGTCCCGAGTCCCAAGTCCCGAACATCACTGCTGCCAATTCCCCCAGTCCGCATCCACACCGTCGCCACCCGGCTTGCCATCGCGACCATAGAAGACGATGTCGTACTGGCTGTGCTGGCCCGGATTGGTGTAGCCGAACGGGTGTCCCCACGGATCCTTGAGGTCGCCCGGTTTGGCGTAGGGACCATTCCACGATGGCGCATCGCCCGGCTTGGCCAGAAGATCCTGCAACTGCTTCGGCGCCGAGCCGTTGTCCAGCATGTAGCCGTCGATGTCCTGCGAGAGCTTCTCGACCTGTAACTTGCCGGCCTTGTAATCGGCCTTGGTGACGTTGCCGCTGATCGAACGCGCCACGATCGTGGCGACGATGCCGAGCAGCACGATCACCGCCAGCATTTCGAGCAGGGTGAAGCCTTTTCGGAAAGCCGGGACTCGGGACTCGGGACTCGGGACTCGGCAGGGCGCGCTCGAGCGCCAAGGCGCCAGTCTCGTCATTCCGGCAAAAGCCGGAATCCTTCTCAATTTCACCGAAAAATGTATTCCGGGTCCCGCCTTCGGCGGCCCCGGAATGATGGCAATCTTGCTTTTTCGAGTCCCGAGTCCCGAGTCCCGAGTCCCGAACAAATTCGAAAGATGCATGTTGAAACCTCTGCGATTGAAAATCATTGAATGTTCCCGGTCAAACTCAACAGTGGCAGCAGGATCGCCAGCATGATGCCAGCCACCAGCACGGCCATCACGATGGTCAGCACCGGCACCAGTGCCGCGAGCATGCGGTCGATCGCGGTGCGCACCTGGTCGTCATACGTGTCGGCGGCGCGCAACAACATGGTGTCCAGCGTGCCGGATTCCTCGCCGACCTGTGCGATCTGCGTGGCGAGCCTGGGGAACCCGGTGTGCGCGGACAAGGCGCGCGACAGCGCTTCGCCGCCCTTCACGCTTTCGGTGACCGGCTCCAGTTGCGCGGCGAGTTCGCGATTGCTTACCACCTGGCGTGCGATGCCCAACGCGGACAGCAACGGCACGCCGTTCTTCAGCAACGAACCCAGCGTGCGCAGCAAGCGTGCGGTATCGACTTTCAGAAACAACGGGCCGAACACCTTTACGCGCAAGAGGCGCGCGTCCAACTCGCGCCGCGCGGCCGGTTCCTGCCAGCGCATGCGCAGGTACAGCCCTGCGAAGACCAGCAGCACCAGCACGACCCAGCCCCAGTCGTGGAGAAACGAGCCGACCGCCATCAGCACACGCGTGATCAGCGGCACCGGCACGTTCATGTCAGCGAAGATCGGCACGAATTGCGGCACCACGAAAGCCAGCAGCAGGATCAGCGAACCCAGCACGCCGAACAGCAGGAACGCCGGGTACACCAGCGCGCCGATCACGCTCTCGCGCAAGGAACGCGCACGCTCCAGATAATCAGCCAGCCGTTTCAGCGTTTCGTCCAGCGCGCCGCCGGCCTCGCCCGCGCGCACCATGCTGACGTACAGCCGCGAGAACGCGCCGTGTTCCTCTTCCAGCGCGCGCGACAGCGAAGCGCCGCCGCGCACGCGTTCGCGCACGCGATTGATCACATTGCGCGCCCGTTCGCCTTCCGGGATTTCCAGCAACAGTTGCAGCGAACGATCCAGCGGCAGCCCCGCGCCCAGCAACGTACCGAGCTGCTGGGTGAACTGCACCAGCGCCGCGCCGCCCAATGGCTGCTTCTGCCAGCGGGCGAACAGCGAGCGGCCGGCTGCATCCGCGTCGTCCGCCGCCAGTGGCACGTTGCCCTGCTCGTGCAGGCGCGCGATCACGTCATCGAGCGACGGCGCATCCATGCGGCCCTCGACCACTTCGCCCGAAGGCGTGACCGCTTTGTAATGGAAAAGAGGCATCAACAGCCGCAAGCAGGGGGCAGGGAAAAGGAATAAGACATGAAGCGTTTCGGAATCGTTCTATCTCTGGGATTTGATATGCGGCGCGCGGGGCTTGTCGCTCTTCCCCGCTGCCCTGCTCCCTGCCTCACGCTTCCTGGGTAACACGCAGCACTTCCTCGATCGTGGTCAGCCCCGCGAGCGCCTTGCGCAGACCGTCCTCGTACATCGTGTGCATGCCTCCGGCGCGCGCGGCGCGTTCGATCTCCGTGGCGTCGGCACGCTGCATCACCAGCCGGCGCAGCGGATCGCTGAGCGTCAGTTGCTCGATGATCGCCAGCCGGCCGCGATAGCCGCTGGGATTGTCATGCGAAGGACGCGGCCGGTACAAGCGCAGCGGACGCTGATCCGTGTATTTCTCCAGACCCAGTTCGCGCACCATTTCCGGCAGCGGCGCATACGGTTCGGCGGTCGCCGGATCGAGGCGGCGCACCAGACGCTGCGCCAGGATCGCATTCACCGTGGAGGCCAGCAGGTAATCCTCCACGCCCATGTCCAGCAGGCGCGTCAAGCCGCCCGCGGCGGAATTGGTGTGCAGCGTGGAAAGCACCAGGTGTCCGGTCAGCGCCGACTGGATTGCGATCTTGCAGGTTTCCAGATCGCGCATTTCGCCGATCATGATCACGTCCGGATCCTGGCGCACGATCGAACGCAGGGCGCCTGCAAAATCCAGCCCGATCTGCGGCTTCACCTGCATCTGGTTGATGCCTTCGAGCTGGTACTCGACCGGGTCTTCGACCGTGATGATCTTGCGGTCGGGCGTATTGATCTTCGACAGCGCGGTGTAGAGCGTGGTGGTCTTGCCCGAGCCGGTCGGACCGGTGACCAGCAGGATCCCGTGCGGCTGATCCAGCACGCGCAGAAAATCGGGCAACGTGCGCGCGTCGAAACCGAGCGCGCCGAAATCCAGCACCACGTTGCCGCGATCGAGGATGCGCATCACCACCGATTCGCCGAAGCTGGTCGGGATGCACGACACGCGCAAGTCCAGTTCCTTGCCCTGCACGCGCAGCATGATGCGGCCGTCCTGCGGCAGGCGGCGCTCGGCGATGTTCATGCGCGCCATGATCTTGATGCGCGAAATCACCGCGGCGGTGCTCGACGCCGGCGGCGCCTCCACTTCGTGCAGCACGCCGTCGATGCGGTAGCGCACCTTCAGGCGATTTTCGAACGGCTCGATATGGATGTCCGACGCGCGCGCTTCCACCGCGCGCTGGATCAGCAGATTGACCAGGCGGATCACCGGGGCCTCGGACGCGAGATCGCGCAGATGCTCGATGTCGTCGTCCGCCGATTCGCCGCCCTCGCCTTCCATGCCTTCGACGATGGTGCCGAGCGCGCTGCGGCCCTGGCCGTGCCAGCGCTCGATCAGATCGTCGATTTCCGAACGCAGCGCGATGCGCAGCACCACCGGCTTGCCTGCCGCCAATGAAACGGCTTGCAGTGGATAAGGATCGCCGGGATCGGCGACGGCCAGTTCCAGCGCGCCATCGCGTTCGCCGACCGGCAGCACGTGATGCTGCTTCATGAAGCGCAGCGACAACGGCTGCGCTTCGGGCGGCGTGTCGCCTGCGTCTTTCGCCGAAAGCAGCGGCAGCTTCAGGGTCTCGGCCCAGGCTTCGGCCAGATCACGTTCCGATACCAGACCGAGCGTCGCCAGCAACGTGGTCAGGGTGCCGTCGGAAGATTCCATGTGGATGCGCTCGGCGCGCGCGAGGTCGCTCTCCTTCAACTTGCCGCGCGCGATCAGCAGCGCGCAGACCGGCGCTGCCGCGCCGGCGATTTCGGGAGAAATGTTTTCAGCGATGGAAACCATGTCGAATCGGGCCTTCGCGCCGCAGGCGAAACCCTGTCTAGCATAACGGCCCGCAAGTGTGACCGGAACGCGTACGGAAAGTGCTAAAAAAATGGGCGGCCCGTGGGCCGCCCATCACAGTTCCGCTAGCGGCTGCGCTACATCGAGGACGAGCCGCTGTCCTTGCTGTAGCCCAGGTGCACCGTGATCTTGTCGCCCTTCTTCAAATTCTGCGAGGCGTCCGGGAAGTGCAGCTTCAAATTGCCGTCGTCGGTCCTGAGCGAGACGAAACCCTTGCTGGTCACCGATTCGACGGTCCCGCTCATGCTGTGCTCGCCCATCATCTGCCCGTTGCCCATGCTGGAACTGGACATGTGCGATTGCGAAGACATGCTCGACTGCGATGTGCTGCCGGTTGCCGGTGGTGCGTAAGGCGGCTGGTGCGTGATCGCACCTGACTGCGGATGCTGCGTGTCCTGCGCGTCGGTGCTGCTCTGTGCGAAGGCCAGCGGCGCGGCGCAGGCCAGCACCCCCGCGATCACAAACGACATCAATGTACGTTTCATGTTTTCCTCCTCCTTGAATGATCCGGGACGCGCTTCCGCCCGCCGTGGGAGCCATCATGGATGGCTTCACCAGTGAACGCCCGCGCGAGGGCCGCGGTCAAGGATTCAGGGATTCCCGTTCAGTCCGGCTGAACGATCGGGTCGTACTGCGTTCACGCATCGAAGCCGAATACGGTTTGCGACGCAGCCTTCGCGACCCCTCGCACGCGCGAGAACGCCAGCAACTCGCCCAATCGGGCGCCCTTCTGCCGCCAGTCGTGGAAGACCGACTCGCCGACCAGCGCGTAGTGCCATGGCAGGCCGCCGCGCAATTCCCTAGGCAGCTCGTTGATGCGCTCGCACCAGGCTGCAGCCGCCTTGCGCTTGCGCTGGACGTTCGGATGGCTGGTCTGGTCCTGCGCCTTGGTTTCGGCCAGATAGATCGCATCCGCCGTACGCACCAGGAAATCCGGGAAATAAAACGCCGGCAGACCATTGTCCTTGACGTAACGCAGACGGACGAAGTCGTGGCGGTTCTCGCTGACCTTGCAGAACGCCGCCACCCCGGTGTCGCGTAACGCCCATTCGATGAAAGCGCGTTCGAGCCCTCCGCTGCGGCTCGGGTACGGCAGGCGCGGATAGATACACTTGCTCACTTCCATCGACGTGCTTTCGCGCATCGTCAGTTTGTTCACTTCCGAAAGTCGCCGATGGCGTACTTCGGTTTCGCCGGTGAGCGAATGATCTTCGGCTTTCACCAACGCGAGCGCGAACACCTTGACGATGTGCTCCACCACCGGCTGCAACATCAGCAGGCGCCAGTTCTCGTCCTCGAAGGGTTCGAAGTCCTCGCTGAACAATCGGTCGTGGATGAAATCGTCGATCGCCGTCGCCAGCGCGACCGAACTGACTTGCAAGTAAGGTTTCGCTATGTGCGTGGCGATGCGGTTGCCACCCGGAAGCGGGTCGCTCAGCGCCTGCGTGATCCGCCGCGTCAGCCGCGACAGCAATTCGTTGTAGCCGCCGACGTTCATTACCGCGCCATCCACGCGGTAGTCGCCGAACAGGGTGCTGCTCTGCAGGTCGTGCGAAGTGAATGTGTCGCCCTTGCCGACCAGTTCGCTCAATTGCACGCGCGTCATGCCGGCGAATGGCTGCAACGCGGCCACATCGATCGGCAGGTGCTCCAGCGTGTCTTCCGCTTCGCGCAGGATGAATGGAATCGCGAAGTCGTATTTTTCGTAATCCGGCCGCAGCTCCGCTGCGATCAGGTCGCCGATACTGCTGCCTTCATCGTCGCCGGTTTCGCCCACCAGTTCCTTGCCGAGCTGTTCGTCGTAGAAACTCTGGAAGGCCGGGTGCTCCACGATCGACAGAATGTCGATCAGGCTTTCCGGTTCCTCGCCGCGGTTGATGCGCTCGCGGTTTTCATGTTTGCTGTCGGCATATTCCGGCTCGCGCCACATCAGGCGCAGGCCGCGACC
>DASXWZ010000022.1:0-5984 GCA_036503375.1 Rhodanobacteraceae bacterium
GGCCGCAACCGATGCGCCGCAACTGCCCTGGCAATTGCGCGTGGAGACGCCCGAAGCCAACGGGATGCTGACCGACACCGGCATCGTGGTGCTGCCCGAACCCGGCCGTATTTCCGTCTACAAGAATGCCCGCTGGAGCGACAGCACACCGCTGCTGCTGCGCGAGCGGCTGATCGATGCCTTCCTCGCCACGCATCGACTGCCCGCGGTGACCAGTGATGATGACTCGATGCGCGCCGATTTCGTGCTGGCCGGTGACCTGCGCGCTTTCCAGACCGAATACCGCAACGGCTCGCCGGTGGTGGTTGTGCGTTTCGATGCGCAACTGCGCCGCGGCGGCGCGCGCGACGTGCTGGCCGCGCGCAGCTTCGAAGTGACCGCGACGCCCTCCAGCACCGCCGTGCCGCAAGTGGTTGAGGCGTTCGGTCAGGCCTGCGATCAGTTGAGCGCGCAGGTGGTGCAATGGACGTTCGCGCAAGGTCAGCAGGCGTGGTCTAAATCGTCCGCCTCCCCCAGCGAGAAATAAAGCTCGCCATTCCACCGCGCGCAGCGCGGAATCCGGAATCCGGTGTCTTGATTCAAATGCAAAAAAGTCACTGGATGACTCGCCGCATCCTGCGGCTCGCGCTTGCGCCATCGGCTTGGCCGATGTTCGCTCCGGCATTCGTATCTTCGCGGTCCCCTTTCACGGGGATGGCGATTCCTTTCTATCGTTCGATGGGATACACCGGCGCGGCATCCAGCGCCGAGGCGCAGACTTCCGCCAGTTCCAGCAGGCGCAGATCGGAACCCGGCGCGCCTACGAACTGCATGCCGATGGGCATGCCATCCGGCAGAGTGCCCATCGGAATACTGACCGCGGGACAGCCCGAAAGCGATGCGAAGGCGGTGAGGTCGGCCTGCGAGTCCGGCACGCTTTCGCCCAATGGGAACGCGCCCTGGGGCGTGGTCGGCATCACCAGCACGTCAACGCGCGCGAACACGCGGCGCGCCTTGAGCACCGCGAAGTCGATGGTGCGGTCGGCGATGACATAGTCCGCCGCCGATTTGCGTGCGGCGAAATCCAGCATCTTGCGGAACGCGGGCGATGCGTGGCCGACATCGCCGGCGAAAGTGTTCAACATCTCCGCTTCCATCAACAGCAATCCGGCGCGGCGCATGCGCGACCAGGGCCAGTCCGAGAAATCCAGCGTCACGCGCTCGCTCAGTTCGTGTTGCAACTTCGCAAGCGCGCCCTCGAACACCCCGATGACCGACGGCTCGACGCCCGCTGCTGAAAGATCGGGCAGCAAGCCCGCGTGCAGCGCGCCCGGTTCCCAATCCGGCGGCGAGAGCGCCACGCGACGCCGGCGCGAACGCGGATCGTCGGCGTCGTAGCCGGTCAGTACGTGCAGCAACACGGCCAGATCGCCTACTTCGCGCGCGATCAGCCCGACCGCATCGAGCCGGCGTGCTGCGGGGACGAGGCCGCGTGCGGAAATCTCGCCGTGCGTGGGTTTCAGCGCGGACACGCCGCAATAACTCGCGGGGATGCGCACCGAGCCCAATGTGTCGGAGCCGACCGCCGCTGTCGCCAGTCCTGCGGCCACCGCCGCGGCCGAACCGCCGGACGATCCGCCCGCGGCATAGCCGTGGCGCAGCGGATTGTGTGTCGGACCGAAATGCGGATTGTCGGTGACCGCACCGAGCGCGCCTTCGTCCAGATTGGTCTTGCCGATCAGCACCGCGCCCGCCGCGCGCAGGCGCGACACCGCGTGCGAATCCTGCTGCGCGATGTTCGCCTTGCGCGATGCCATGCCTGCCGTGGTCGGGTACCCGGCGATATCCAGGTTGTCCTTGATCGCGATCGGCACGCCATCCAGTCGGCCGATCGGCCCCTCGCGACGCCGGCGCTCGGCGGCTTGCGCCTGTTCGCGCACCAGCGCCGGACGTACGTCCAGAAAAGCGCGCAATTGAGGATCGATGCGTGCGATCGCCTCCAGGTGGATTTCGCTCAACTGGCGCGGATCGAGCTGGCCGGTCGCCAGCCAGTGCAGCGTGCGGCATAGCCCTGCGCCGCGCGCGTCCTTCGCCGGAACCGAAACGGCTGCGTCCATTGCTCCTCCCCGTTGTTCCTCGGCCCGATTATGGCGAAGGCATGCGAAAAACGCATGTTGCGTTGCCCGTCCGCGCATTCCCCGCGACAATCCCGACCATGAGCGAGCGCGAAGTCATGGAATACGACGTGGTCGTGGTCGGCGCCGGCCCCGCGGGCCTCGCATTCGCGATCCGCCTGAAACAGTTGCAGTCGCAGGTGTCGGTATGCGTGATCGAAAAGGCCTCGACCATCGGCGGGCAGATCCTCTCCGGCGCGGTGATCGAACCCGGTCCGCTCGACGCGCTGCTGCCGGAGTGGAGAAAAACCCCGCCGCCGATCTGCGTGCCCGCAAGGCAGGACGAATTCTGGCTGCTCTCGAAAACCGGCGGGCGCAGATTGCCGCTGCCGCCGGGCATGAAGAACCACGGCAACTTCATCGTTTCGCTGGGCGCGATGTGCGCGTGGTTGGCGCCGCAAGCCGAGGCGCTCGGCGTGGAGGTGTTCCCGGGCTTCGCGGCCGTGGACAACCTTTACGATGAACACGGCGCGGTCGCCGGCGTGCGCATCGGCGACATGGGCGTTGCCAGGGACGGTTCCCGCAAAGCGGGATACACGCCCGGCGTGGACATCAAGGCGAAAGTCACCGTGCTCGCGGAAGGCGCGCGCGGCAGCCTGACCAAGCAATTGATCAAGCGATTCGATCTGGCCAAGGATTCGGATCCGCAGGGTTACTCGATCGGCACCAAGGAGCTGTGGCAGGTTCCGGCCGGACGCGCGTCACCGGGAAAGATCGTACACTCGATCGGCTGGCCGGCAGACACCAGCACCTACGGCGGCAGCTTCCTCTATCACCTGGACCAGGACCGCATCGCGCTGGGTTACGTCAGCGGACTGGATTATCGCGATCTCGAATACAAGCCGTGGGAAGCCTTCCAGCAATGGAAGAGCCACCCGACCGTGAAACCGTTGCTCGAAGGCGGCAGCATACTTTCCGCCGGCGCGCGCGCCATCGTCACCGGCGGTTTTCAATCGCTGCCGAAAATCGAAATGCCGGGCGCGATCCTGATCGGCGACACCGCAGGACTGCTCAACGTGCCCAAGATCAAGGGCACGCACCAGGCAATCCGCAGCGGCATGCTGGCAGCCGAGCACCTGGTTGCGAACGATCTCAGGTCAGAAGGTTTCGATGCGAAACTTCGCGCATCGCCCGTGATGACGGAACTGAAACGCGTGCGCAACATCAAGCCCGGTTTCAAGAAGGGCATGTGGTTCGGGCTCGCCAACGCCGCTTGGGAAACCGCCACGGCGGGCTTGTCGCCGTGGACGCTGAAGAACAAGCCGGACTGGTGTTCGCTGGACAAAATCGGCGAGCACGAAGAAACCAGGCGCGACTACGTGCAGCGCGACCTGCCGCCGCGCGATCGCCTGGCCGGGGTGTACTTCGCGGCGACGGAGCACGACGAGGATCAACCCGTGCACCTGCACGTGCACGACACCAGCATCTGCATCGATCGCTGCGTGCGCGAATACGACAACCCGTGCACGCGCTTCTGCCCGGCCGCGGTGTACGAGATCGTCGAGGACGGTGCCGGCAAGCGCCTGCAGATCAACGCCGCCAACTGCGTGCACTGCAAGACCTGCGACATCAAGGATCCGTACGAAATCATCGACTGGGTGCCGCCGGAAGGTGGCTCTGGACCGAACTACCGCGATCTCTGAGCATGATTCCGCCACACATCGCACTGATTACCGCGCGCGCGGCGCGCGGGCTCGACGAAGACATGGCGCCCCTGGAAGTCGCGTTGCGCGAGGCCGGCGCGCAGGCGGCGATCGTCGACTGGGACGACGATGCGATCGACTGGGCGCGTTTCGATCTCGCCCTGTTGCGTTCGACCTGGGATTACACCCAGCGCGCATCGGAATTCCTGGACTGGGCGCACCGGGTTTCCGGGCGCACTCGGCTGTCCAATCCATTGGCGGTGGTGCGCTGGAACATCGACAAGCACTACATGGCCGACCTGTCGCGCGCGGGCGTGCCGGTGGTGCCGAGCGCATTCGTGGAACCGGATGATGATGCGCAAGCGATGCTCGCGGCGTTCCTGGACGCATATCCCGAGGCAACGGAATTCGTGGTGAAGCCCTGCGTCGGCGCCGGCTCGCTGGACGCACAACGTCATCGGCGCGACCAGGGAGAGCAGGCGGTCGCGCACCTGCAGCGCCTGCTCGATGCGCGCCGCAGCGCGTTGCTGCAGCCCTACCTGCGCAGCGTGGACGAACACGGCGAAACGGCGCTCCTGTTCTTCGAGGGCGAATTCAGCCATGCGATCCGCAAGGGCCCGATGCTCGGGGCGGGCGCGGCCACCAGCGGCGGCTTGTTCGTGGTCGAGCAGATCACGCGACGCGAGCCTTCCGCGCATGAGATCGAAATCGCCGAGCGCGCCCTGGCCGCCCTGCCCTTTCCGCGGCCACTGCTGTATGCGCGCGTGGACCTGATCCGCGACGACGACGGTTCGCCGCGCCTGCTGGAGCTGGAACTGACCGAACCTTCCGTGTTTCTCGATCATGCCGATGGTGCCGCGCAAAGGCTCGCGGAGGCGATCCTGCGGCGCGTTCCGGCCTGATCCCGCGACCGGTTAGAATGTTCTTTCGCTTTTGCGGGAAAACCCGATGAAGATTCTGGTCGGCTACAAGCGTGTAGTGGACTACAACGTGCGCATCCAGGTGAAGCCGGACGGCTCCGGCGTGGTCACCGACGGCGTGAAGTTGTCCGCCAATCCCTTCGACGACATCGCGCTGGAAGAGGCACTGCGATTGCGCGAAAAAGGCATCGCGAGCGAGGTGGTGATCGCCACCATCGCCCCGGCCGACGCACAGTCGCACCTGCGCAACGGTCTCGCCATGGGCGCCAACCGCGCGATTCATGTGGTCGCGACTGGACCGGTGCAGCCGCTCGCCGCAGCACGCGTGTTCCTGAAGCTGATCGAGAAGGAGCAGCCGGGCCTGGTGATCCTCGGCAAGCAGGCGATCGATGACGACTGCAACCAGACCGGCCAGATGCTCGCCGCGCTGTGGGACCGTCCGCAGGCGACGTTCGCCTCGAAGCTGGACATCACTTCCGACGGCGGCAACCGCAATAGCGCACGCGTGACGCGCGAAGTGGATGCCGGGCTGGAAACCATCGAAGTCGACCTGCCCGCGGTAGTGACCACCGACTTGCGCTTGAACGAACCCCGCTTCATCAAGCTGCCGGACATCATGAAGGCCAAGAGCAAACCCATCGAGACAATCGAATTGTCGTCGTTGAACATCGAGCACGGCGGCGAAATCAAGACGACGCATTTCGTGTCGCCACCGAAGCGCTCGCGCGGCGTGATGATGAAAGATGTCGCGGAGCTGGTCGCCGCGCTGAAGCAGAAAGGATTGGTTTGATGAGCAAGGTCCTGATCGTCGCCGAACACCTTAACGGACAACTCAACGCCGCGACCGCGCGCTGCGTCACCTGCGCGCGCGAGTTGAAAGCCGAGGCCATCGACGTGCTGGTGCTCTCGAATGCGCCCGACGATGTTGCCGTGCAAGCCGCCAAACTGGAGGGCGTGTCGAAGGTACTGACTTCAGCGCGTGCGGAAAGCGCACATCCTCTCGCTGCACTGCTCGCGCCCCAGATCGCCGCTGTGGCGAAGAACGGCTACACGCACCTGCTGTTGCCTTCGACCACCTTCGGCAAGGATGTCGCGCCGCGCGCAGCGGCGCTGCTGGGCGTAGGCCAGGTCAGCGACATCATGGCGGTGAACGGCGCGCACGCGTTCACGCGGCCGGTCTACGCCGGCAACGCGATCGTGGACGTGGAAGTACCGAATGACGCCATCGTGGTCGGCACCGTGCGCACGGCATCGTGGCCGGCTGCCGG
>DASXWZ010000023.1:0-4885 GCA_036503375.1 Rhodanobacteraceae bacterium
GGCGCTGGGCGCGTAGCGTCCCACCGGCGCGGTTTCCGCGGCGCCGTCGTTGCATTTCAGACGGTCGTTGTCGAATGCGCTCTTGCGGCTGACATCGTCGACGTTGCCGTGCGCGCATGGCGTGTTTCCGGAGTCACCACCGGAGGCCGCGCGCAGCCACTCGGCGTCGTCGGGCAGGCGGTAGTCCTGGCCGGTGCGGTGTGACAACCAGGCAGCATAAGCGACGGCGTCGTTCCAGCTCACGCACACCACGGGATGATCGCCGTTCTGCGGGAAACCGGGATCGCTCCATTTCCAGCCGTGCATGCCGGAAAACGGGTTGTTGGCTTCCGCGCAATGCGCGGGTGCGCGATGGGTGGCGTGCACGAATTGCTCGTATTCGCTGCGCGTGACCTCGGTGCGCGCGATCGCGAACGCCGGCGCCTTGCCGTCGGCCGGTACGTACACCAGTTGCGGGCCATCATCGTCGCGCAGAGGCGAACCCGCGTGCAGCGGCGGCGGGGGAGGCGGCGCGTCCAGCAGTTTCGGATCGAAGCCGGGCGGGAATATTGCCGGCAGCGTTTCGGCCAGTTCGCGCAGATCGTCGACGCGATCCTGCTTGTGCGCACGCGCGGCCTCGGCCACGGCGCTGCCGACTTCGATCGCGAGTTTCGCGCGCGCTTCGTTCCAGGCGTGCTGCGGATCGGCATCGGCGGAAACCGCCAGCGCGTCGGCGCGCTTGACCAGCGTGTGCACGCGATCGGCGTCCCGCCGTTTCCAGGCCGCATCGATGTCTTTCTGCGCGCGCGCGAGGATGCGATCGATTCCCGCATGCGCGGCGAGGTTTGCCGGCTGCAGTGCGAGCACCGCTAGATAGGCATCCGCCGCGTTGTCGCTTTTGGGGGCGATGAACTTGTTCTGCGCGAACAGCGCATTGCCGTGCGCGAGCAGGACGGTGATGCGCGCGGCGGTCACGGCGGCGGCGTTGTTGGGATCGAACGCCGAGGCCGCGCTGACGGGCACGGGTGCGCTTGTCTTGCCCGCCGCCAGGGATCGCGCCGCTGCTAGCGCGTTCTCGGCCTGCGGAGACGCGACGATGCCGGATTCGGACGGTGCGACCGAGTGCGGCCGGGGCGCGCCGCGTCCGTGCCAGAACATCGCCGCGAGGATCGCCAGCACGACGATGCCGAACAGCGGGATGCCATAGCGCAGCAAGGTCGATGCATCGCTGCCCTGGCGCAGGCGATCGAGCAAGCCCGATGCGGGCGCAGCCACGACGTTTTTGCGCCGCCCGCTCACCACGTCCAGCGCATCGATCATTTCCTGCGCGTTCTGGAAGCGGTCCTCCGGAGATTTCGCCAGCGCCTTGTCGAGGAATGCTTGCCACGCGCGTTTCAGCGGCGGCAGCCGCGGAACCGGTTGCTCGATGTGTGCGATCGCGGTGGCCAGCGCATCGGTGCCGTGGAAGGGGAGATCGCCGGTCAGCAGTTCATAGGCGACCACGCCGAGGCTGTAGAGGTCGGAACGGCCGTCGATGTCCAGCCCCCGCGCCTGCTCGGGGCTCATGTAACCGGAAGAGCCCATGGTCGCGCCCTGGCGCGTGACGCGCAGATTGTCGCTGGCGCGCGCGATGCCGAAATCGGTAAGCAGTGCGCGCCGGTGCTGGTCGAACAGTACGTTCTCCGGTTTGACGTCCCGGTGCACGATGCCGTGCTGGTGCGCGTGACCGAGCGCGCTCGCCAGCGCGCGGATCACCGCCGCGATGCGCGCCGGCGACTCGCGCAGGTCCAGCCGCGAGAGATCGCCATTGGGCAGGTAAGGCATCGTGTAGAAGAGCTGACCGTCCGAAGTGCGGCCGACCTCGTAGATCGCGATGATGTGCGGATGCTGCAGCCGCGCGATCGTGCGCGCCTCCTGCTCGAAGCGGGTGATCGCCTCGTCGGTGGGCGCCTGCAGGATCTTGACCGCAACCGGTCGGCTCAGCGAGGCTTGGATCGCCAGGTACACGGTCGCCATGCCGCCGCGACCGAGCGGCCGCACCAGACGGTGCCCGGGTATCTCGAAATCGGCGACGGGCGCGGAGGCTGCCATTTGCTGACTGGTCTGCGGTGTAGGCTGATTCTAGCCAAAACCGTGCCTGAGTCGGCCCGTGGGGTTGCTCCGCGTCGCTAAAACAGCAGCGAGGACATCTTCCGGCGGGTCGCTGCCACCAGCGCCTCGTCTTCGACGATGCGGAAGGCATCCAGCAGCCGCTTGCGGGCCTGGCCTTCGTTCCAGCCGCGGTCGGCCTTGAGGATGGCCAGGAATTGCTCCATCGCACCGGCTGGATCGCCCCCCAGCAACAGGCGCACGCCCAAGGCATCGCGCGCGGCGAAATCCCTGGGATCGTTTTCGATGCGCGCCATCAATTCCCCGGACGCGGGCGTGCCGGCGAGCGCCTGGGCCAGTTCGACGTGCGCGCGCAAAGCCTTCGCACGATCGTCGGTTTCGAATTCGCCCGGCAGGTTCTCGAGCGCGCCCTTGGCATGATCGAGATCGCCCGCGCGCGCCTGCGCCAGCGCGAGTTCCAGTTTCAGCTCGGTCTTGTCCGGTTCGGCGGCGATTGCCTGCTGCAAACGCGCGATTGCGGCCTGCGGCGTCTCGCGCGGTGCGTGTGCATCGGCTTCCCCGGCGACATCCGCGGCAGGTGTTTCGATCTTCGTCGCTGGCTGGATGTTGTGGCGCGCGAGAAATTCGCGCACCTGCGACTCGGGCAATGCACCGGCGAAGCCGTCGAGGATCTGGCCGTCGCGGATCAGCACCACCGTGGGAATGCTGCGCACGCCGAACATGCCGGCGAGTTGCTGTTCCTTGTCGCAATCGATCTTGGCGAGCCTGAACGCGCCGCCATATTCACCGGCGAGCTTTTCCAGGATCGGCCCGAGCGTCTTGCACGGCCCGCACCAGGTCGCCCAGAAATCCACCAGCACCGGCGTGGTGAGTGAGGACTGCAGCACGTCGGTTTCGAAGCTGTCCTGGCCGGCTTCGAAGACGTGCGGCGATTTCGTGGAATCGATTTTGGCGGATTGCGGCGAGGCGTTCATGCACGGACAAAATTTTCGGTTGACCCGCACATGATTGGGGCGGGCGTCCGCCTGTGCAAGCGTCGCCAACTCCGTTCGCCCCGGAATCGAAGGGTGGGTGCGCTTCGACTCCGCTTGCTTCGCAAGCTACGCTCAGCGCGAACGGAGCAGGTGGACATTCAAGGCGCCATCACCACCGGCTTGCCGGCCTGCTTGTACACAGTCCCGGCCTTCATCACGAAGTCCATTTTCTTCATCAGCGAGATGTCGTCCAATGGATTGCCGGGCACGGCGACGAGGTCCGCGTATTTGCCTGCGGTGACGCTGCCCAGGTCCTTGTCGTGCTTCAGCAGTTCCGCCGCGTGCATCGTGGCGGCCTGGATGGTGTACATCGGCGGCATGCCGGCCTGCACCATGTAGACGAATTCCTGCGCGTTCTCGCCGTGCGGGTACACGCCCGCGTCGGTGCCGAAGGCGATCTTGACGCCGGCCTTGTAGGCTTTGCCGGCGGTGGCCATGATCTTGGGTCCCACTTCCATCGCCTTGCGCGCGACCTGCGGCGGATACCAGTCCTCTTTGGCCTTCTGCATCACGAACTGGCCGGCGATGATGGTCGGCACGTACCAGGTACCGTGCTGCTTCATCAGCTTCATGTCCTCATCGTCCATGAAGGTGCCGTGCTCGATCGAGTCGACACCGCCGATCACCGCGCGGCGGATGGCCTCGGCGCCGTGTGCGTGCGCGGCCACGGTGAAACCGTAATCGTGCGCGGCGGCGACCACGGCTTTTATCTCGTCCAGCGTCATTTGCGGATTCTCGGAACTGGAGCTTTCATCCAGCACGCCGCCCGAAGGCATGATCTTGATCAGGTCGGCGCCGTCCTTGTAATGCTGGCGCACGGCCTTCCATGCGTCTTCCGGCGAATCGATGATGCCGTCCTTCGGAGTGGGGTCGCCCTGCAGGTCCCAACGGTAACCGTCGGTCGGATCCGCGTGGCCGCCTGTGGTGCCGATGAACTTGCCGGCGCTGAAAATTCGCGGCCCCGGAATCTCGCCCTTGTTGACGGCATTGCGCAGCGCGATCGAGGAGTTGTCGCTTTCGCCGAGATTGCGCACGGTGGTGAAGCCTGCGAGCAGCGTGCGCTTCGCATACACCGTGCCCTCTATCGCGTAGTCGGCGGGATTCAGGCGGAACTGATCGCTATAGGTGCTCTTGCTGGAGTGAGAGGTGAGGTGCGTGTGCGAATCGATCAGGCCGGGCATGCAGGTGTCGTTGGCGGGCAGATCGATCACCGTCGCGCCCGGGCGATCCGCGTTGCCGGGAACCGTTTCCGCAATGCGGTCGCCCTCGATCACCACGCTCGTTGCGCCGAGCATCTTGCCGTCGATCGTGTCGATCAAGTGCGGGCAGTGCACGACCGTGATTTTCGAAGCGATGGGCGCAGCCGTTTGCGGCGCATCTGCCGCCTGTGCGGCGGACATCGAAAGCACGGCCGCGATCGCGATCACGAGAGTCCTGGTCATTTCAGTTTCCCGCAGCAGGCAAACATGCATCATAGCGACTGATCGCACCTTCGAGCGTGCCATCGGCCATGGACTTGGCGGCCATGTTGCGCTGCGGTAGGCTGCGCTTTCGTCCGCGCGCAACGGCAGTGCGCGGCAGACAAGGGCATCCATGCAGGAACATTACGATCCGCGCGCGGTGGAAGCCGCAGCGCAGAAATTCTGGAGCGACACGCGCGCCTTCGAGGTGAAGGAAGATCCCGCGCGCGAGAAGTTCTATTGCCTGTCCATGCTGCCGTATCCCAGCGGCGCGCTGCACATGGGCCACGTGCGCAACTACAC
>DASXWZ010000024.1:0-4850 GCA_036503375.1 Rhodanobacteraceae bacterium
GATCCCGATCTGCCCGGCCTGCGGCGCATCGGTGAAATGCTGAAGCGCGCGCCGATCGTCGTCGGCGAAACGCATTCGCTGCGCGAGGCGGCCGATCACATGGTCGCCGAGAACGTCGGCCGGCTGGTGGTCGTGGCACAGGACGATCCGAACCGCATGGTCGGCATCCTCACGCGCGGCGACCTGCTGGCGGCGCACGGGCGGAGATTGAGAGAGGCGCGCGATGCCGGAAGGCATATCCGGATCCGGCAGACATTCAAGAGAAGGTTTGGAGCAAAGGCGTAATGACATGAATCCTCGTCGTTCCGGGCCGTCCGCCACTTCATCACGAACGGAACGCGGAACCCGGCTTTTGCCATTCCCGCATAAGACCAGCATTCCGGTCGGCGGCTGCGCAGCGTCCGGAATGCCGAATGGAACGCGACAAGAGAATTCACCTGCAATTCGTCATGATTCCCGCTTGCGCAAGCCCTCATCGCATCCAACAATAAGCCGATGATCGACACCGCCCGCTACCCGCTGCTCTCGCGCATCGATTCGCCCGCGGATATGAAGTCCCTGCGCGAAAACCAGTTGCCGGAGCTGGCGAAAGAACTGCGCGCCTACCTGATCGAATCGGTGGCGAGCGTGGGCGGGCATTTCGGCGCGGGACTCGGCGTGGTCGAGCTGACTGTCGCGCTGCAATACCTCTACGACACGCCGCGCGACCGCATCGTCTGGGATGTCGGCCACCAGTGCTATCCGCACAAGATCCTCACCGGCCGTCGCGACGCGATCACCACCATCAAGCAGAAGGACGGGCTGGCGCCCTTCCCCAAGCGCGCGGAGAGCGAGTACGACACCTTCGGTGTGGGCCATTCGTCGACTTCGATTTCCGCCGCGCTGGGCATGGCGATCGCCGCACAGCAGAAAAATGATCAACGCAGGATCGTGGCCGTGATCGGCGACGGCGCGATGACCGCGGGCATGGCGTTCGAGGCGCTGAACCACGGTGGCGACGTGTATCCGGACATGCTGGTGATCCTCAACGACAACGGCATGTCGATCAGCGAGAACGTCGGCGCGACGACCAAGATGCTGGCGCGGCTGCTAGCCAGCCGCCGCCTGAACCGCCTGCGCGAAGGCGCCAAGCGTGCGCTGAAACCGCGTTCGCTGCTGTGGCGTTTCCTGCGGCGCTGGGAAGAACACGCCAAAGGCATGTTCGTGCCCAGCACGCTGTTCGAGGAGCTGGGTTTCCACTACACCGGCCCGATCGACGGACACGACCTGCCTTCGTTGTTGCATTCCCTCAAGACCGTGGGAAATCTGCGCGGTCCGCAATTGCTGCACGTGATCACCACCAAGGGCAAGGGTTATGAACCCGCCGAACGCGCGCAGATCGAATACCACGCGGTCGCGCCTTTCGATCCGAAACACGGCGTGGTAAAGAAATCCGCGGGCGCGCCGAAGAAGCCGGCCTACACCGAAGTGTTCGGCGACTGGCTGTGCGACATGGCCGCGGCAGATGCGAATCTCTACGGCATCACCCCGGCAATGCGCGAAGGCTCCGGCCTGGTGCGATTCTCGAAGGAATTTCCGGACCGCTACTTCGACGTCGCGATCGCCGAGCAGCACGCGGTGACACTGGCGGCCGGCATGGCCTGCGAAGGCGCACATCCGGTGGTGGCGATCTATTCGACGTTCCTGCAACGCGCCTACGATCAACTGATCCACGACGTCGCGCTGCAGAACCTGCCGGTGCTGTTCGCGATCGATCGTGCCGGCGTGGTCGGCCCCGACGGCCCCACGCATGCGGGCAGTTTCGATTTGTCGTACCTGCGTTGCATTCCGAACATGATCGTGATGGCGCCGGCCGACGAAAACGAATGCCGGCAGATGTTGACAACGGGCTTTCGTCACGAGGGTCCCGCCGCGGTGCGCTATCCGCGCGGTTCGGGCCCGGGTGTTGCGATCGAACGCGAATTGACCGCTCTGCCGATCGGCCGCGCGCAGGTGCGTCGGCACGGGCGCGGACTCGCGCTGCTCGCCTTCGGCTGCATGGTGGCGCCGGCGGAACAGGTCGGCGCGGAGCTCGCCGCGAGCGTGGTCAACATGCGTTTCGTCAAGCCGCTGGACCAAGAGTTGATCCTGAAGCTCGCGCGCACGCACGAGGCGCTGGTCACGCTGGAAGACAACGCCGTCGCGGGCGGGGCGGGTTCGGGCGTGGCCGAGGTGCTGTCATCCCACGGCGTCGAAATCCCGCTGCTGCAGCTCGGCCTGCCCGACGGATTCCTCGAACACGGCAGCCGCGAGGAATTGCTTGCGCAAGCCGGCCTGGACTCGAATGCGATCCGCCGCGCGATCCTCACGCGCTTCCCGCAATTCGCGCCAGAGGAAAACGCGCTGCGCGATGCGGTGTAAGTTACAAAGCAGACTCCGGATTCTGCGACGCGCGCAGTCCCGGAACGACCACAAAATACATATTCGTCATTCCGAGGCATCGCCAATACATCGGGATGCCCCGGAATCTGCTCCATTCCGAATCAAGCGCTCACCGACTGCCAGTCGATCCAGTCCACTTGCTCAGCCACCCGATTACCGTGTCGTGCCAGAGCACGCTGTTCTGCGGTTTCTGCACCCAGTGGCTTTCATCGGGGAAGTAGAGGAGCTCGCTCGGGATGCCGCGCCGCTGCAGGGCGGTGAATGCGCCCAGGCCTTGCGTTTCCGGGATGCGGTAGTCGTGGCCGGAGTGGATCACCAGCATCGGCACGCGCCAATCCTTCACATGATTCAACGGATTGAACTTCTCGTAGTTCTCCGGATGCTCGAATTGCGTGCCGCCGTTTTCGTGTTCCTCGAACCACAGTTCCTCGGTGGCGTAATACATCATGCGTGAATCGAACACGCCATCGTGGTCGACCAGGCACTTCCACGGCTGGTTCCACACACCCGCCATCCAGTAGACCATGTAGCCGCCGTAGCTGGCGCCCAGTGCGCATGCCTCGTTTCCGTCGAGGAACGAGAAATTGTCGAGCGCGTATTTCCAGCCATCCTGCAGGTCCTGCAGCGGCGCGCCGCCCCAGTCTCCGGAAATCGCATCGGTGAATTTCTGGCCGTAGCCGGTCGAGCCGTGAAAGTTGATCGCGACGACCGCGAAACCGGCGCCCGCGTACACCTCCGGATTCCAGCGGTAGTGGAATTCGTTCAACCATTCGCCCTGCGGGCCGCCGTGGATCAGGAACGCCACCGGATATTTCTTCCCCGGTTCGAAGTCCGCCGGCTTCATCACGTAGCCCTGCACTTCGTCGCCTTTCGCGCCCTTGAAGGTGAACCACTGTGCGTCGCCGAACCGGACGTCGGCGAGGCGATCGGCGTTGAAGTGCGTCACCCGCGCGACGTTGCCGCCGCGCGCATCGAATTCGTAGAGATCGTCCGGATGCTGGAAATCCGCGCGCGCCGCGACGATGCGGCCGGCCACCACGTCGAAACCGCCGACGGTGCCGCCGCCGAAAACCTGCGTGGCATTGCCGGTGGCGATATCGATCGCGAACAGCGGGTGCGTGCCATTGTCGTCCGCGGTCGCGTACAGGGTTTTGCCATCATCCGACAGCGACAGCCCGCCCGGCGAGCGGTCCCACTGCGGATCGATCTCGTGCTTTTCGCCGGTGGCGAGATCCATCGCCATGATGCCGAACCGGTCGGCCTCGAAACCCGGGGTTTTCATCGCGAGGTAATAAAGCGTCCTGCCATCGTGGGAGGGCAGCGGCGCGGTGTCCCAGGCGGGATTGTCGGCCGTGAGGTTGCGCGGCCGCGACGAGCCATCGCTCGGGACGGAGTAGATGTCGAAGTTGGTGGACCAGGGCTCCGTGTTACCGGCGATGCGCGCGTCGAAATACACCGTCTTGCCATCGGGCGAGAAGTAGTACTCGCCTTCATCGCCGAAAGGCTTGCTGGGTACGTCTCCGTCGATGCCCTGCGTCAATTTCACCGGCTCGCCGGAACTGCCCAGCGGCATGATGAAGAGCTGCGAGCGGCGATGATCCGACCATGTGTCCCAGTGCCGCACGAACAGCCGCGTGTAGATGCGGCCGCTGGCCTTGTCCTTCTTCTGCCCTTCCAGCCGCTCCTTCGTGCAAGCGAGATCCGGGCAGTCTCCGAACACCTGCGCGGAGAACAGCAGCGCCTTGCCATCGGGCGAGATGCGATAGTTGTCGACATCGATCGGCAGATGCGTCACCTGGTGCGCTCTGCCGCCGGCGGCCGGCATTGACCACAACTGCGTGCTGTCGTTCTTCGTCGCGAGGAAGTACAGGGTCTTGCCATCCGGCGAAAAACGGCTGCTGCCCGCGTTCAATTTCGGATCGGTGGCGCGCCGCGGTTTCGCGTTCGCCTTGTCCAGCGACAGCACCCACACGCTGTTGACGCCCTTGTTCGCGGCGTAATCGGTGCTGCGCACGGAGAAGGCCACGCGCGAACCGTCGGGCGAGAGATGCGGACCGGAAACGCGATCCATCATCACCAGATCGTGCGCGTTGAACGGATGCGGCGCGGCGAAGGCGAAGGCGGGCGCGAGCGCCAGCAGCAACAAGGCGGTCAGGCGTTTCATCGAAGCTTCCCCGTGTGGCGATGTCCAACGGTAAGGCGTAGCTTGGCCGCACGCAAGGCTGGCGGAAATTTTTTTACCTCTCGGTGTCGCACAACCTTCGTCGCCATTCCGGACGCGGCGCAGCCGCGATCCGGAATCTGGTTCAAGCTCATGGCGACCGACAAGCAGATTCCGGGTTCTGCGCGGATTGCATCGCGCAGCCCCGGAATGACGAAAGAGGGATTACGCTCTCCGAGTCCCGAGTCCCGAGTCCCGAGTCCCGAGT
>DASXWZ010000025.1:0-1969 GCA_036503375.1 Rhodanobacteraceae bacterium
CGCTTTCCTTTTTTCTTCCTGCTGCTGTTCGCGGGTGTTGCGAGCGCCGCACCACCCTCCGCTTCATCCGGCGGCGAACTCGCGCGGGCCGATGAGCAGGCCGAGCAGGCGCGCGCCGAGGCGCAGCGCGCGAGCAACGAAGCCGCGCAGGCGAGCGATGTGGCCGCACGGGCCAGCGATGAAGCGGCTCGAACCAGCGATGAAGCCCAGCGCGAAGCGGACAACGCGCAGCGGCTCGCGGACATGCAAAAGCGCATGAACGATCTGGCCCAGCGCATGGCCGAGCTGTCGGTGAAGATCGGCGACCAGGCGAGCGCCAGCGCGCTGAGCTATCTCGCCGACAGCAAGCGCGGCATGCTGGGCGTGGTGCTGGATGGCGACGCCACGGGCTTGCGCGTCAACGGAGTGACCCCGGGAGGCCCGGCCGAGCGCGCGAAAATCCAGGACGGCGACGTGATCGTTGCCATCGACGGCGCGTCGACGCGCGGCCGCGACGACATGTTCCTCACCAAACACCTGGTCGCAGGCAAGCCCGTGGCGCTGTCGCTGCTGCGCGACGGCAAGCCCTTGCAGGTGCGGGTCACGCCCGAGCGCTTCCAGACCGCGGACTGGCAGGCGCTGGCGCGCACGGCGCAAACCGCCGCGCAACGTTCGCTCGAGAAGTTGAACTCGCCGGAATTCCGGAAGCAGATGGATTTGCACGTGGAACAAGCGATGAAGCAGAGCGAGAAGGCGCGCGCCGAAATCGCCGCGCACTGGGGCGACAACTTCGAATTCGACGGCCGCTGGTTCGCGCCGTGGTGGGGTTTGAACCTCGCCTCGCTCAATCCGGAGCTGGGGCGCTACTTCGGCACCGATCGCGGCGCGCTGGTGCTGTCGAGCGATGCGCAGCGCTATCCGGGGCTGCAGGCGGGCGACGTGATCACCGAAGTGGGAGGCCGCGCGGTATCGAAACCCGAAGACGCGATGCGCGCACTGCAGGCGCTGCCGACCGACAAACCGGCGCGGCTGACCGTGCTCCGCCGCGGCAAGCCCATCGCGGTCGAACTGAAGACGCTGCCGCGCTGGAACCTGCTGCCGCCCGCACCTCCGGCCCCGTCCGCACCGCCCGCTCCCGCTGCACCTGTGGCAGCGCCCGCTCCCGCTCCTGCTGCTGCGCCAAAAGCTCCCGTCGCTCAACCGGCTCCGCCCGCGCCGCCTGCGCCGAAGCACCGATGAAAGCTTTGCTCCCTCCCCTTCAAGGGGAGGGTTGGGTGGGGATGGTTTTCGCGTGACAACACCATCCCCGTCCCATCCTTCCCCTTGAAGGGAGGAGTCAGCTACTCGCATTTGGCGAGTACACGATCAAACACCCGCATCAACGCAACGCGGCGTCAATCCGTCGCATCACACTATCGTCCAGTTTGTCGACCGCGCTCAGCGCACCGAGGTTCTCTTCCAGTTGCGCGCGTCGGCTTGCACCGAGGATCACGCTGGAAACGCGTGGATTTTTCAGACACCACGCGATCGCGAACTGCGCGGGCGAGACGCCCAGATCCTTCACGATCGGCAACAGCTTGTCGACACGCTCCAGATCGGCGCGGCCCTGTGGCGAATCGATGCGTTCGCGCAGCCATTCATAGCCCGGCGTGTTCATGCGCGAGTCCTTGGGAATGCCGCCGTTGTATTTGCCGGTGAGCACCCCCGAAGCCAGCGGCGACCACGTCGTGGTGCCCAGGCCGAACTCGCGATAGAGCGGCGCGTATTCGACTTCCACGCGGTCGCGGTGCAGCAGGTTGTATTGCGGCTGCTCCATCGTCGGCGCATGCAAGTGATGCGCGCGCGCGACTTCGTGCGCGGCGCGGATATCCTCGGCCGGCCACTCGCTCGTGCCCCAGTACAGCACCTTGCCCTGCCGGATCAGCGTGTCCATCGTCCACACCGTTTCTTCGATCGGCGTATCCGGATCGGGACGGTGACAGAAATAAAG